>DATDAX010000058.1:0-2854 GCA_036525175.1 Terrimicrobiaceae bacterium
TTTTCGTCCGGATTTCCGATGGAGGGATCCCGGGATCCGCAGGATACTCATTCTGATGGTGCCGTCGGTGATCGCCGCCAGTGCGGTTCAGATCAATGTGATGGTAAACAGCGGCTTTGCGTCTTTCGTTGGAAAAGAGGCAGTTTCCTGGCTGAATTTCGCATTTCGCCTTATGCAGCTTCCGATTGGAGTCTTCGGCGTGGCGGTGGCGACGATCACGCTTCCCGTTATTTCCAGGATCGCGGCGCACTCGGATCGCTCCGAGTTCGGACCTACTCTGGGCAAAGCGCTGCGGCTCGCCATCTTCCTTACCCTGCCTTCCGCGGTAGGCCTCTACTTCCTCGCACAGCCCATTATCGGCATTATTTACGAACGCGGAGAGTTTAGGCACTACGACACCGTTCAGACCGGCATGGCTCTGCAGTTCTATTCCTTGGGGCTTGTTTCCTACTCCTGCATCAAGGTTTTGTCGCCCGCCTTTTATGCCATTGATAGGAAATGGACGCCCATGTGCGTGAGCTTCGGAGCCATCGGTCTGAACTTCTGCCTGAACTATGTTTTCATTTTCCATCTTGGGCTCGGTCACCGCGGACTGGCCCTCGCTACAGCCATCTCGGCCGGCGCAAATTTTCTGACCCTCTATTTCCTGATGCTCCGCAACGCAGAGACCCTCGAAACTAAACGCCTTCTAAGCGCGATCATTCGCTGTGTCCTGGCCTCGGTTGCCCTCGGTCTGGTGTGCTGGCTCGGGGCGACCTATGGTGCTTCGTGGCTCCAAGGAGCGAGCCTCCTTGGAAAGGTGATGGCTCTGTTCCTCATAATGGCCTGCGCGGGAGCCGCATACTTCCTGGTGTGTTTTGCACTTCGCGTTGAAGAGGTTACGATGTTTTCGCGGCTGCTGGCCGCGAGGCTGCGCCGTCGTTCCTAGCTGAGCAGTCGAGGCAGTTTTTTGCCTAAGTCAAAAAAGCTTCTAATGAATCGATCGCCGCTGCGTTGACTCGGTAGAACCGCATGTCTTCAGAAGAGATCATCGACTTTGCGCTGGAACGCTACGAACGGCCCCTCATCAGCTATGCCAAGGCGATCACCAATGATCTTGAAGCGGCGCGAGACGCCGTACAGGAGACGTTTCTTCGCTTGAGCCGGCAGGACGTCGCAGCGCTCGAATCGCGATTGGCTCCGTGGTTGTTTTTCGTTTGTCGCAATTGCGCGCTCGACCACATCCGCAAAGTGGCGCGATTTTCAACGGACGCACTGGATGAGCAATTTCCCGCGAAGAACGCCAGTCCCGCCGCGGAGGTCTCAGCCGCCGAGGAGACCGAACGCCTGAGATGGATGATCAATCAGCTGCCCGAGCAGCAGCGGGAGGTCGTTCATCTCAAATTTGAGGCCGGCCTGAGCTACAAGGAAATCGCGGAAGCAACGCGGATGAGTGTTTCGAGTGTCGGCGTTCAACTTCATACGGCAATCCAGACGCTTCGCCGGCTCTGGAAGCGCGAGAACACAGGAGTTATACCATGAAAATCGCAGATCCTCGCGTGACGGAGTACGCCCTTGGCGAGTTGCAAGGGGCGGTGCGCGAGGCGTTCGAAAAGGAACTTGCACAATCCGATGAACTCCAGCGTGAGCTCGAGGATACCGTCGTTCTTTGCAAGACGCTCAGCGCGCTGCCATCTGCGAAGGAAGGCTTCGACGAACAGACGCGCCAGGAACTCAAAAGCGAATGCCTTCGCAACGTGCGAGTCGTCAAGCGCGAACGAAACTTCCGCCGCGCCGCAGTTCTTGGCGCGCTCGGTGCGGTGGCGGCGTGTCTCCTTGTGTCTCCGTTCATCCCGTGGTCAGCGGTTTTTCAGCGCTCGCACCTGCGCGAGACGCACCAAAGTGCAGCCGACACCGCCGTTGCCCAATCACAGACCGCGTCGACGCCGACCCTGGTCAATAGTCAGGAAGCATTATCTCAGATGATCGCTTCCGCCGAAACGATGCCTCCGCCGGCCGCCGGCCAGCCGATGGAGCGAAACCCCAGTAGCGTACCTCGGCCGGCTGCTCCCGTTGCCGCTGATGCAGCGGTCGCCAGCGGTCCGGCCGCAACACCCGTGAAGGCTTTTACGAGCGGATGGGGGAGGGGCGCCGGGGCGGGTGCGCTGGCCAAATCGGATGCTAGATCAAGGGTCGTTGTCGTTACAGATGAGCAGTTCGATACGGAAACCTATGACTCCATCGAGGAGAATCGTTTTCGTGCTGCGAAGGATAATCCGCTCTCGACGTTCTCGATTGATGTCGACACTGCCAGCTATTCGAACGTCCGCCGCTTCCTGCAAGGAGATCAGCTTCCGCCCTCCGGAGCTGTGCGCATTGAAGAGCTGATTAACTATTTTCCTTACAATTACCCGGAGCCGAAAATCGGAGATCCGTTTTCGGTCAACATCGAGGTCAGCCGCGCCCCATGGAACGAGAAGCACGAACTCGTGCGGATCGGGCTCGAAGGTCGCAGTATTCCGGCGGCGGAACGTCCTGTAAGCAACCTCGTGTTTCTCGTCGATGTTTCCGGCTCCATGCAAGACCCTGACAAGCTTCCCCTTCTGAAACGCAGCCTGCGCGCTCTGGTTGAGAATTTGGCCCCCAAGGATCGCGTTGCCATCGCCGTCTATGCCGGCTCGTCCGGCCTGGCCCTGCCATCCACCTCCGCGGCCGAAAAAGATCGCATCCTCAACGCGCTCGACGAGCTTGAAGCGGGCGGCAGCACAAATGGCGCGGAAGGCATCCAGCTCGCCTACCGGACTGCACGCGAGAATTTCGCCAAGGATGGCAATAATCGAGTCATCCTCTGCACAGATGGGGATTTCAACGTCGG
>DATDAX010000059.1:0-3946 GCA_036525175.1 Terrimicrobiaceae bacterium
GTCGTTGATCGAATAGCCGGCGATTGTAAGAATGGCGCCGACCATGACGAGCGAGAGTTCTCCTCCTATGAGTGAAAAGATGCCGACGGTAATGATCACGTCATGGAGAAGGGCGACAACCGCACCGAGGGCGAACGAAAATTCGAATCGCACCGTCACGTAAAGGAGAATGCCGATCATGCCCAGACCGAGAGCCAGTACGGCTCTCTTGGCGAACTCCAGTCCGATTTGTGGACCGACGTTTTCCTGGGCAACGGGTGTGACGTCGCGATCGCGAAAGGCCTCTTGAAGTTTCGAGAGGATCGTACCGGATGTTCCTTGCGGGCTGCGGAATGAGAGAAGCTCCCGCATGCCCTCGCGTTCGAACTGAATCACTACGTCACCCAGACCGATGTCTCGGAGCGCCTGACGGGCCTCAGAAACCGTGACGGATTGTTTGGAATCCACCACGAGAAGGTCGCCGCCACGGAAGTCAATGCCGAAATTTTTCTCGCCGCGGATCGCGAAGACTATGATAGACCCGCCGATCATCGCAATCGAGAGGAATGCTGCGATCCAGCGTTTGCCAAGGAAATCGAACTTCTTCTTTGGGATCAGATCCAGCATCGACAGCTTTTTCAATCCAAACTTTTCGATGGCCCAGCGGAACGCGGTGCGCGTCACCAGCAGCGCGGAGAACATGGAAGCGATGATGCCCAGCGTAAGGGTGACGGCAAAGCCCTTCACCGAACCTGTCGCCTGCCAGAAAAGAATGATGGCGGTAATGAGGGTAGTGGCGTTTGCGTCGAAAATCGCGCTGAAGGCTTTGTCGTAAGCGGCCTCCAGTGCCGCAGTAAGAGATTTGCCCGCGGCCGTCTCCTCGCGAAGCCGTTCGTAGATGAGCACGTTTGCATCGACCGCCATGCCCATGCTGAGGATGATGCCGGCAATGCCCGGAAGCGTGAGCACGAAATGGAACATCGCCATCGCTCCGAAAAGAATGACCATGTTCACCAGCAGACCGAAGAAGGCCACAATGCCCGCGACGCGGTAGTAGACGATTACGAATGCAAAGACGAGCACGAGACCGGTGAGGCCCGCCAGGATGCCGCTGCGAATGGAGTCTGTTCCAAGTGTCGGCGAGACGCTGCGCGTTTCTTCAACCTCAACCGGAACCCGCAGAGGATTTTCCAGGGCGCTCGCAAGGTCCCGGGCTTCCTTTTCCGTGAACCGGCCGGTTATTACCGCGCTGCCGCCATAGATCGGCTCGTTGACGCGCGGCGCGCTTTGCACCTCCCCATCAAGCATGATGGCAAGCTGGCCGCGGGTCGGGGCCAACGATTGCGTGAGGTCGCCGAAAATCTTTGCCCCTTCCGCATCCAGCGAGAGCGAAACGCCGTACCCCTGCTCGTCGAAGTATGCGTAAGCTCGCTTGACGTGTTCACCGGAGAGTTCGGCCCGCCGCTTGACGAGGAGCTTGAACTCCTCTTCCTTGCCTTCGATCCGGTCCTTATACGTCTTCAGGACGTAGCCCGGCGGCATGATCTCTTCGCCTGCTTCAATGCGCGCGATACGGTCCTCGCCGCCGGCTACAGTGGCCAACTCGAGTTTCGCCACGCGCTGCAATTCAGCCTTCGTGGTCTCGATCTGCTTGGTGTCCAGCCCCGGGATTTGTACAAGAATGCGATCGCGTCCCTGAGGCGTGATCACGGGTTCGCTCACACCGTACGCGTCCACGCGCTTTCTGATCACTTCCACGGCCTGGTCGAGAAGGTCGGACGTGATTGGCTGATCGGCCTGCGGCGTGAGTTTGATGAGGAACGATGTCCCGCCCTGAAGATCGAGGCCCAGCTTGATCTTCTGCGAAGGAGGAAGCGTCGCCTCCAGGCAAAAGGTAACCAGCAGGACAGATAAGATCAAGCCAAGCCACCGTTTGCGGACGGGAAGATCTGAGGCAAAATACCACCCGAAAAGAATCAGGAGCAGAAGCCCGGCAAAAAACGTCAACGCGGGGGACATGAGACGGGAAAGGGGATGTTCAGCGGAGCGGGTCGCTTAAGGAAAAGAGGAAACGCGGGTATCTGACTCGCCGGCGTTTGATTTATTTGACCTCTTCGGCAACTTCGGCGCTCTTCTCCACTACGGAGACCGAGGAACGGTCGAACTCAATTTTGACGTTGTCCGCGACCTTTACGACGATCGTCCTCTCCTTCACGTTGGCGACAATGCCGTGGATGCCGGAACTTGTGACGATCTTGTCTCCGGTCTTGACGGATGCCACGAGTTTCTCGTGTGCCTTCTGTTTTTTCTGCTGCGGCCGAATGAGCAGAAAATAGAAGATTACGAAAACAAAAAGCAGCGGCATCATCGACACCAGGAAGGACGGCTGAGGCGTGTCCGGTGCGGGGCTCGCTGCTTGCGCTAGAAATAGAAGATCGATGAGATTCATGAGAACCGCGCAGAATACGGAGCCGTCGCCGTCAAGGCAAACGAGAATTGTCGCCTAAAAAACGCCTAATGTCGTCCATGGCATCCAGACTCGTTTCAAACCAAGGATTCAAGTGCCAGTGTGCGCCCGAAAAGACACCTCCAAAAATCAGGCGAAAATGCGTTTCGTTGAAGGGGAATTCACAGGTCTCTGCTCGTCTTCCCCTCGATTTACGTATCATTGGGTCTCGCGACCATGATTCCGGCATTTGTGCGATACCGGTTCAGGTAGCTGCTCAGGCGCGAATCGATAATGACCTTTCCCGCGTTTTTCGAAGCATGCATGAAACGGAGCACTCCATTTCCGTCCCGATAGGCAAGTCCAACGTGCGATGTGTATCCTTGCGGCCAGGTCGACACGATGCAGACGATGTCTCCGTTGCGGAGATATTTTTCGGCGGCAGGCACCTTCGACTTGGGAACGTACCAGATTCCGCGCCTCGAGAGTTGGTCCTCGATGCGCGCCATCTCCGGAATAAGCGATCGGTCGGCACGCAACTGCCTGCTTCGGTACCACACCACAGACATCTGCTTCAACTCTCGTTTGAGCTTTCTTGCGCCCGGCAGTGAGGGGGTGACGTTCGTGACGAGCCCGCGGCTCTGGTTGTCGTAGAGCCACTGCTCGAGATAGTGCAGCCGTGAGGTGAAGACGCCTGTGCATGCTCCGCCGCGGTACCGGTCGAGCTCGATCATTCTGAGCAGATCCTGAGGCGTGGGGTTCTCCGAGGTCTTCAGGGCGCGGGCTGTACCGAGGGCTATTTCAAAGAACGTCCAGCAGTCCATCCCCGCCATGTTGACGCTGGGCGCCTCAATGCGATCATCGAGCTCTAGCGTGTAATTCTTGTAAGGTGTTCCCAAGAGCGCCAGCCCCACCTTCGTAGTGCGTTCCCCAACTGGAAGTGCCCTCCAGTTCTCGCTGAGGCCGCGATTGACAAGCGTTTGGTATTTTGTCGGTCCAACAAAAACCATGCTTTCCGGCAAACTTGCCGCTTGCAGGGACGCCGTGACGGCGACCGACACGACGAACAGCAGTTTTCGCATGAGCCAGGATCTTAGCAGAGAATTTTTCCGGTCGCAACAGGCAGATTGGGCTTCAGTGCCTCGGGGCGATCCTGCATAATATGGATATGGACACACCACCACCGCCGCCGCCCCAGGGCCTACCACCGGCGTTGGAGCCAGGCTCGGTCGTCGACGCCACAGATCGCCAGTGGGCGATCGGCCTTCATTTGAGCGCGCTCCTGGGGTTCGCTGGGCCTCATCTGCTCAACGTGGTTGGGCCGCTCGTGATCTGGCTTATCAAAAAGAACGATAGCGCCTATCTCGACAGCGTGGGAAAGCGTGTGATGAATTTTCAGATCTCATACTCCCTCTATGGATTCGCCGCCATCACGCTTTTTGGCCTGCTTTGGTGGTTGGTGATCGGTCTGGTATTTCTTCCCATCTATGCCGTTGTGGGTGTTGCCTGGTTGATCTTGAC
>DATDAX010000060.1:0-2781 GCA_036525175.1 Terrimicrobiaceae bacterium
CTTTCGCATAAGACTGGCAGGCCACGTCCGACGGGAGCTTGTCGAGCGCGCCAAGACGCATAGCCAGACCATCGGCAATCTGATTCGGCGAGGAACCCTCAAGGATCAAATCCTTGGAAAGACCACTGACTACCTCAGGCAGGCCCCCAACCGGCGTGACAATTACAGGCGTTCCTGCGGCAAGGGACTCCAGAACTATCAAACCGAATCCCTCCAAGGCAATGGACGGAACGACGCTCAGGTCGGCCGCCCTGTAGGCAAGCGGCAGGTCCGCATCGGGAACAAAACCCGCGAGCTTGATGTGCTCGCCCAAATTCTTTCGCTCGACCAAGGCTTTCAATTCGTCGGCCAACGGCCCCGTTCCCGCCATTACCGCAAGGATTCGAGGCTCCTTCTTCCGAAGCTCGTCAATGGCATCAATGAAATTCTCCAAGCCCATGCGCCGAGCCAGCCGTCTAACGGTGACAAGAATGATCCGGTCCTTTGACCAACCAAGTCTTTCTCTCGCCTCGGAACGCGAAAGACCTGTGTCGAAGACATCCGCCTGCACCCCGCCCGGCACAATATCAATGCGATCTTCCCGAACACGGTATCGGCGGACCAACACGTCGCGAAACGCCTTCGAAAGAACAATAAACCGGCGCGCTGTCGCATACGTTGCGCGCTCAATGCCTTGCTTGAACAAAACCGCCCGGCTGCTCTCCCCTTCGGCGGCCGCCTCGTCCGCCCAAGGACCATGGAAATGCACGACGTGAGGACACCGCCAGAGAACGTCTAGCAAGGGAAAACCATACAACGCAAAATGCGAAGCAATCAGGACACGTCCGGGCCCGCTTGAAATCTCCGCCTTCACGTCCTTGCGCAGTCTGCGAATACGCTGCGGCAATGATTGCTTCCGACTTCCCAGAAAGTGAACCTGCGAACCCGCATCTCTCGAGTTTCCTTCGCCGAAAACAAACGCCCTCGCCGAAGAATCGTGGCGCACCAGCTCCGAAACCAGCCCGTAAAAGTAACGGTCCGCCCCGCCACCCCCTTCCGGGAACCAGTGCATGCCGATTTCAAAAATGCGCATCGGTCCCAATAATCATCTGCGACTCAAAATGACAGCACGTTCTGTTGCCTGCACAGAAGCACGATCCTCGCTCAGGCCGCCAACTCCAGCAACGCAAGACGCAGCGCCATCAGGATAATCCCGACTCGAGCGTCGCGTCTGTTCTCCTTCTTGCGAGATCTCCAAAAGCACTGCCGGTGTTCCCGATCACCAAAAGCCAACCGCCCAGTTTCCCCACACGAAGGCCCTGCAAATCCCATGGGGAAGAATCGCAAGAGCGCGACATCACTTTGGTTTGGCAGACAACTCATTGACAAAGAAAGTTACTCGTCGGATCTGGTCGTCCATCCGAAATTCCGGAAGATCCTTCGGAATCCTGCTTTGAACTTCGGAAATATCCGATCTTTGAAGACCTTCGATTAGGTTCACAAGCGCGTTAAGGAAAACTTCATCCCAAGGAGCGCTGCCCGGGAGCCGCCACATCCAATCTGCACCGAGATCGTACGCCATCGGCACTTGGTTCGTGATGACCGGAAGACGAACAGCCAGATACTCCGCGATCTTCGTCGTGTATCGGAACATCCCAACGCCATCCATGCTTTGAGGCAAGGACGCCACGTCGAACGCGCACATGGTGGGAACTACCTCCTCGAGCGGAACCGGGCCGGGAAGAAAAACCCGCTTCCCAAGAAGATCTCCGGCCAATTCGCGCAAGCGTCCCAACCCTGATCCGCCGCCGATAATCACAAATTTGACATCCTCCCGCTTCACGCGCCGAGCGCACTCCACCAAGTCCCACCCGTAGCAATATTTCTTCTTCGGGTTCCACTCCAACGCGCCAACAATTCCGACAACTATGTCGTCCTGGGAAATTCCTAGCTTTGCCCGCATCCTTTGCTTGGTCTCAAGGATATTTACAGACGATGCATCGCCACCCAACGGCCAACCCGCGGCAGTTACGGCCCGGGGACATCCAAACGTCATGGCGCGACCGCAGAGGTACGGCGTCCAACCAATAAATCCCGCTGAGAGTCGACAGAGGACACGCTCGTAGATCTCAAAGAACAAGCCAGCGACTTGATGATGCGCGCGCATGAACGGCCCCACGGCATCGCCGCTGCTGATCAAATAGGGCACCCCGCACAGAAGTCGGCCATAAAGACAAGCCACGCCTCCCGCGATCCCAGTGCCCTCCATCACTACGAGATCGGGCTTCTCAGAAGCAAGAGTCTTCATGATTCCAAGCAGTCCTGTGACCTTGCCTTTCTTGGAAAACGCAATCTCTTTGCGGGTTTCAAACCCGCTCAACAGCGTATCAATGCGAATGGCATCGTTGCTGCCGCTTCCTTTCGTCGAAAACCAAAAGACCCGCGGAACCTCTTGCGTTTTGCTCATTTTTTCATTTTTCGCCTGCCAGGTACTCCTTGTAGGCATCCTCAGTCGCCGTGGTCACACGATCCCATGTGTACTTCTGCTCAACGAGCTGGCGGGCATTGCGTCCCATGGTCTGCCGCTTTCCAGCGTCTTGTACCAGCGGAGTGATAACCTCCGCAATACTCTGTGGATCGCTTTTCACGAAGTCCCCAGTGACACCCGGTTCGATGAAATCCTCAGTGCCATTGATCGATGTTGCAACCACGGGCAACCCACAAGCTGCAGCTTCGATAGTCGCAAGGCTGAACGCCTCATACCAGCTGGGAAACAGAAAAATGTCAGAACTTGGGAGCGCT
>DATDAX010000061.1:0-8881 GCA_036525175.1 Terrimicrobiaceae bacterium
TTTTCCCAAAGCCGCGTGCTCCCCACGATATCCGTGAAAAGAAAGCTGACAGTTCCCGTTGGCGCTTCACGCATACCGGCAAATATGAAGCGGGGAGAGTCTGCGTAAAGGGCAATAGCGGTCCCTTACGTGCTCCGGGCGTTCTCCGTCAGGTTATGCCGCTTGTTCCTGGATTGCCAGGTGAGCGAGATACGCAGCCCCGATAATCCCGGCTTCGTTGCGCATCTGCGCCGGGACGACGATGACCTCGGTCTTCGTGCTAAGATAGGGAAAGAATTTCTCCGCTTTCTTGCTGATTCCGCCGCCCATGATGAAGAGATCGGGCGAAAAGAGCTTTTCCATCTCGTTGAGAAATTCACTAAGCCGCTCGGCCCATTGCTTCCAGGAAAGCTTCTTTTCTTCGCGAACCCTTTCCGAAGCGCGTTTCTCGGCTTCCTTTCCGCGAATCATCAGATGGCCGAATTCGGTATTGGGCAGAAGTTTGCCGTCGAGGAATATCGCCGAGCCAATGCCCGTGCCCAGCGTCAGCAGAATAATGACCCCCTTGCGATCCTTTCCAGCGCCGAAACGAATTTCGGCAACTCCTGCCGCGTCGGCATCGTTGACTACGGTGACTGGTCCGCCCACATGTTGAGCAAAAAGTTCGCTCGCATGGGTGCCAACCCATGACCGATCCACATTGGCGGCGGTATAGGTGACACCATGCTTCACCACGGCGGGAAAGGTGACACCGGCCGGGCCCTTGTAGTTGAAATGCGCCGCGATTTGCTCGACGACGTCGGCCACCGCGTTGGGCACCGCGGGCTGAGGGGTTTCGAGCCGAAAGCGCTCCGCGAGGAGTTGGCCTGTTTCCACGTCAACCGGAGCGCCTTTTATGCCGGTTCCACCGATATCGATTCCAAGAAGCGTCACAGCAATATCCTCCTGTCCGTCTGCTAGAAAACAGAACTTCGGCGCTTCTGCGAGAAATATTAGATGTGCTTGAACCAGCCGAGGCAAGCCGGCGCGAGGTTTGTATTGATCTGCTTGACCTCGGTGTAGGCCTCGTACCCATATGTGCCTAGTTCGCGCCCAATGCCTTTTGTTTGTAGCCTCCCCAGGGGGCTTCGTTGAAGGTTGGGTGATAGGTGTTGATCCAGGTAATGCCCGCCCGCAATCTGCGGATAAACCGGCGCGCTCGGGCACCGTCGCGCGTGAAGACGCCGCCCGCGAGGCCGTAGATCGTATCGTTCGCGAGCGTGAGCGCCTCTTCCTCAGTGTCGAAGAACTGTACGACAAGGACAGGGCCAAAAATTTCCTCGCGCACGATTTTCATGGCAGGGGTTGTTTTCGCGAAGATTGTCGGCTGAACAAAATTTCCCTTCGCGCGTTCATCGTCATAAGCCCCGCCGCCGCATAAGAGCTCTGCTCCCTCGCCTTTGCCCGCCTCAATGTAGTTGAGAACCTTTCGCTGATGCGCACGGCTTACCAGCGGCCCCATCTCGGTCTCCTCTTTCATGCCATCACCGACAACGATTTTGCCGGCGGCCGCAGCCAGACGCGGAAGAAACGCGTCCGCCATCTTGCGCTCAAGAATCAGCCTCGATCCGGCGCTGCAGACTTCTCCCTGCCCTGCGTAGATGGCAAACAGAGCGTAGTCAAGGGCGACGGCGGGATCGGCATCGGCGAAAACGACGTTCGGATTCTTCCCGCCGAGTTCCAAGGAGATCTTCTTCAGGTTGCCGGCGGCCGCGATCATGATCTTGCGACCCGTGAACGTGCCTCCAGTGAAGGCGATCTTGTCGACGCGGTCGCTTGCGGCGAGTGTGGAGCCGGCCGGATCCCCCGCGCCGAGCACAAGCTGGGCAACTCCCGGAGGAAATCCGACCTGATCGATAAGTTCGAACAGCCGAACCGCGGAGAGAGGTGTAAGTTCCGAGGGCTTAAGGATGCAGCAGTTACCCGCGGCGAGGCCCGGAGCGAGCTTCCATGCCGCCATGAGAAGCGGATAGTTCCATGGAATGATCTGGCCGCAGACACCGATGGGCTCGCGTACAGTCTCCGCAACGATGTTCGGATCGCCAACCTCATAGGTCTGGCCCTGCGGCTTCGTCGCCAGACCGGCGTAGAATAGGAAGCATCCCGCCGCATCCGCGACATCGAATAGCGCTTCGCGGAGCGGTTTCCCGCAATTGAGAGTATCCAGTCGCGCCAGTTCCCCAGCGTGGGATTCTATGAGATCGGCCAGTTTGAAAAGCTTGTCGGCCCGCTCAGCCGCCGGCGTCCATGCCCATGTTCCGCAATCAAAGGCTTCGCGGGCTGCATCGATGGCCTCCTCAACATCTCCGGCGTCCGACTCGCTTGCGACTCCGAGAACTGAGTTGTCCGCCGGATTTAAGTAATCGCGCGTTCGACCCGCTCTCGAAGGCACGAAGCGGCCGTTAACGTAGTTGAGGAGGGGTTCCACCCCTTCAGTTTAACGCGAAACTAAGGCTTCCACAACGCAGCGTCGATGATCGACCAAAGGTGCATGATCCAACCCATCCAGATAAGCCACAAAAGTGCGGCAGCCACAAAAAACACCAGCGCACGCAGAAATCGTCCTTGGATCAATTGCCCGAGACCTGGAATGAAAAAGCTTGCCAGCGCCGCAATGACATTTCCCGTAGATCCTTGTCCAATACTCATGGGACAAGTTTCTACGACGTAAGCCGCCCTGTCCAGTGCTTGCTATTCTGCAGGAGGGTGTGTCTGCAAAGAAAAGGAACTCAAGAGCGACCGGACGATCCCCCCGGTGAGGTATTCCGCAACTTCGTCGACGAACCGCATGAAATCCACCGCCGCGGAATGGTCTGATTGGTCGGAGATCACGCGGATTATGGCATTTGGAATACCGCCCATCTCGTGGCATACCTGCGCGACGGCTGCGCCCTCCATTTCTGTGCATAGCAAGCCCGGGAGAGCTTCGCGCAGTTCCGCAGCTTTCCGCGGATCTGCCAAAAACTGGTCACCGCTTGCCACCAGACCCCGGAAAACCCGCGGTCGGTCCATTCCAAACGCCGCGCGCTTCTCGGGCGTCACGTCGTGCAAGAATTCCCCTTGGGTGTATCGGATCGCAGCGTCGCAGGCTTCGTTGCAAAGGCCGGTCTCAAAGAAGATCTTTCCAAGGAGAGGAATCTCAAATCTCTTGAACGCCGGCAGCGGGCTGGCATCCATATCATGCTGCACCAGACGCTCGGCGATGACAACGTCCCCGATGCGCAGGTCGGGATCGATCGCGCCGGCGACCCCTGTAAAAACGATGTGTGTGACACCGAATCGCTCGAGCAAGAGGAGCGTGGTGATCGCGGCGGAGACTTTTCCCACGCGGGAAAGAACGAGCACGACTTCCTGACCGGCCCAGGTGCCCTCGAAAAATGTGCGCATTGCCACTTCGACGCTGCGACGCGCGCTCATCGTCCGTGCCATCAAAGCGACTTCATGCGGCATGGCTCCGAGGATTCCAAACTTCATCCCGGATGACATGCCTTTGTCGAGGCGTACGTGTCAACTGCCCGCGGAGTGAATCGAAGGAAATCGCGCTCTACGATTTGGTCAGTTGCGCGCGCAGCCGCGCGAATTGTGCCGCCACGTCCTCTTGTTCCATGGGACGACTCATGAGCTCTTCGTAGCTTTCTTCGTCGACTTGTTCTCCACGGATCTCCTTCAAGAACGGGCTTGGCCGGCAATGCGTGAGGTTGCCGAACTTCCTTCGAGAACGGCACCACGTGACAACAAGCGAGCGCATCGCGCGCGTGATGCCGACATAAAAGAGTCTGCGTTCCTCGTCCATCGTGCCCTCGGCTTTCGACCGTTCATGAGGTAGCAAACCATCTTCAACGCCAATCAGGAATACGTGAGGGAACTCAAGGCCCTTTGCGGCGTGCAGCGTGATCAGGGTGACGCCTCGCGCAGCGTCCTGCTTGTCCTCCTCGCGCTCACGATCGAGACTCACTTCGTCAAGGAAGCCTTGAAGGCCCTGGCGGGTGCGCTTCTGGTAGTCGCCCAGGTCGCGGAGCATTTCCTTAACATTCTCCTCACGATTCAGTGATTCATCAGGTGTCTTGCAGGAGCGCTTCAGATCGTTCAGATAGCCGCACCCTTCAAGCAGAGCGGAGAGAATTTGAGCGCAATCCATTCCCGGCGTTTGGACGCGAATGCGCGCGGCGTCAATGTCGTCCACAAATGTTCGGATGGCTCCGGCGGTCTTGCGCGTGCAGCCGTCCAGGTAGTCGCAATGTCGCAGGGCCTCGAAGAGGCTGAGCTTGTTTTCAACACTGAATGCGAGCGCGAGTTCGACGTTGGCCGGGCCGATTCCGCGCGGTGGCGTGTTGATGATGCGGAGGAGGGAGGGATCATCCGAAGGATTCAAGAGCACGGCCATGTAGGCGGTAAGATCCTTGATCTCGCGTCGCTCAAAGAAACTCTTTCCGCCCACAAGACGGTACGGGATCCTGCTTCGGCGGAAATTCTCCTCCAGCAGCCGGGACTGAGCGTTCATGCGATAGATGACGGCGACTTCCTCGCACGGGAGGTTCCGATCCGCGCAGAGGGCTGCGACTTCCTGCGTAACGAACTCGGCTTCCGTACGGTCGTCCGGCACCGAAATGACTCGCACGGGATCTCCTTCCTGGCGTGGACTCCAAAGCTTCTTTGGGCGGCGACGCGGATTGTTCGATATAAGGCGGTTGGCGGCGCCGAGTATGGCATTCGTGCTGCGATAGTTTTGCTCGAGCCGGATGATCCGTGGATTGGGGAAATGGGCTTCGAACTCGAGAATGTTCGCCACCTGCGCTCCGCGCCACCCATAGATGCTCTGGTCGTCGTCGCCCACCACACAGACGTTCGGAGGCTTGCCGCTGGCAAGCTGAGTGATGAGTTCGAGCTGCAGGCGGTTGGTATCCTGGAATTCATCTACGAGAAGATGGCGCGCTTTGGCCCGCCATTTTTCCCGGACTTCGGGCGCCTCTGAGAGGAGTCGAACGGCTTGCACGAGCAAGTCGTCGAAATCCATTGCATTCAAGGCGCGAAGCTCCTGCTCATACCGGCGAAAGACAGAGCCCAGGAGAGTCTCGTCTTCGGTCGCCGTCCACGCGTTGTTCTTTGCCTTACTGATGAGGTTCGCGGCAAGATGGGGATCGAGCTTTTCGTCTCGGGCAGAAACGCGGCTTATGATCTTCTTGATGAGACCCAGTTGGTCGCTTTCGTCGAAGATACTGAAATTTGCCTTGTAGCCGAGGCGTTGCGCATCGCCGCGAAGGATCCTCAGGCAAAGCGCGTGGAACGTCGAGGCGGTGACAAGCGTCGCGCGGTTGCCGTCGACCATGCCTGCGATTCGCTCTTTCATTTCGCGCGCGGCCTTGTTGGTAAATGTCACGGCCAGGATTTTCGCGGGGTCCTCTCCCTGGGCGATCAACCAGGCGATGCGTGCCGTAATCGTGCGCGTCTTCCCCGTGCCGGCGCCGGCGAGAATCAACAGTGGACCTCGATCGTGCTCGACGGCCTGAATCTGCTCCGGGTTCAGGTCAAAGATTCTGAAGCGGCTCATGGCAATTCCCCGCGCGCGAATCTCCCAATCACCTCCGGATAGAGCTTGTGCTCGGCTTCCTGAATGCGCGCATGAAGAGTTTCGGGGCTGTCACCGGGAAGTATTGGCACTCTGGCTTGAGCAATGATCTCACCGCTGTCCATCCCCTCATCCACGAAATGCACCGTGCACCCGGTCATCGACTCTCCAACCCCAAGCGCCTGTCGCCATGCTTCAAGACCCGGAAATTTTGGAAGGAGCGAGGGATGGATGTTGATGATGCGCCTGGGGAAGGCATCGAGCATCGGATTTTTGAGCATGCGCATGTAACCCGCGAGGATTACGAGATCAACTCCTGCACTGCGCAATTGCTTCACCAAATCCTCCTCGCGATCGCTCGAAAGCCGCGTCTTAAAGCGTGTCTCCGCGATCCACTGCGTGCCAATCCCGGCATCGCGCGCCAATCTCAAAATGCCTGCGTCTGCCACGTCGGAGCAAGCGATCACGACCTGGGCATCGAGCCGGCCCGCCTCGATCGCTTCAAGGATGGCACGGAAGTTCGAGCCCTTTCCCGAACCGAGGACACCGAGGCGTAATGGACTCATGGCGGGCGGGGATCATGCCCTTCCTTGTTTGACATCGCAAGCGATGCTTCCAAACGATTCGTTTCCGTGCAAAATGCGCCGGTGGGTAAGAGAATGATGCTATGAGGAGAGACGAGTCGGGCAAGCCGCTTGAAATCTACCTGCGCGAATGCGTGAGCGATGTGGACTCTGCCTTGAATCGCCTGTTGCCAAAAGCTTCCGCAAAGCCGGCCACTATTCATCGGGCACTGCGATACAGTTTGTTCGCGGGAGGGAAGCGCATGCGACCGGTGCTTTGCATCGCGGCCGCCGAGGCTTGCGGAGGAAGCAGAGATAACGCGTTGCCCGCGGCCTGTGCCGTCGAATGCGTTCACACTTACTCGCTCATCCACGACGATCTGCCCTGCATGGATGACGATGACTTCCGCCGCGGCCGCCCGACCTCGCACAAGGTCTTCGGCGAGGGCATTGCGGTGCTGGCAGGAGACGCTTTGCTCACTGTGGCATTTGAGATTCTCGCCTCGATTCGTGAGACAGCTCGCTACGAGCTCAAGGATTTTATGACGAGGCTGTCGTTCGCGGCTGGAAGCAGGAAACTCATCGCCGGCCAGGTTGCCGATCTGGAAGGCGAAGGAAGAAAGTCGTCCCGCGCCGAACTACGCTTCATTCATGAATGCAAGACGGCTGCAATGATCGGCGCGAGTCTCGAACTCGGCGCAATGTCCGCAAATGCCACGCCGCGTCAGCTCTCTGCGCTTTCGGCATTCGGCACGAAATTGGGACTGGCCTTCCAAGTCATCGACGACATTCTCGACATCACCCAAACGAGCGAAAAACTCGGCAAGAGCGCGGGCAAGGATCTCGCCGCGCAAAAAACCACCTATCCCGCTCTCATCGGTCTTGACGCCTCGCGCAGGGAAGCCCTTCGGCTCACCGCCTCCGCACGCAAAGCGATTGAGCCGTTCGGCACCGACGCCGCGCGGCTGCGCCACCTCGCCGATCACCTCCTTGCAAGAGAGTACTAAGCTACCGGGCTGGCGTTGCACGCGGCTGTGCTGAAGGCACGGAGATGGGAGACTCTGGGAGATCTGGATCCGGTAGGCGCACCAAGAGCCACTCTTGCGTCTGGCTGGTGCCGAAGTGGACGAAGCACGCCGTTTGATCCTTGGTCAGCCCGTAGAGATTACACTCGACGACAGAGTTGCCTTTTTCACCGGTGTGCCATGCGACGCGCTGTGACTTCTTGTCCACCGAACCCGTGACCGGAGCCGATTCTCCTGTCAGCACGTTGTAATATCCGCCGGTGATCAGACCCTCACGCGTCATTGAGAGCTGGTAGAACATTATGGCGTCGCCTTTTTCCTGCTGGACGAGCGCCCACACTCCAAGCGGGATGATGCTGGCGTCCTTCGCGTCGATCGGAGCCGGGGGCGGAGGCACGTCCGAGGGATTGGCCAGCGCCAGGGCTTGCTGACGGTAGTCGGCCGCGGAATCGAGTTGCTCGCCATCGATGTAGACGTCGTTGCTTTCCATGACAATATCCGTGCCATAGTCATAGACGATCGGTTCCGGCAGGACGGATCCATAGATGACCCAGTAGCCTGGCCAGATTACCGGCTGCCACCACCACCATGGGTTCAGGTTGATGTTGATGTTGCCGCCGTACCACCAGCCGCAACCATGCCACCAATCCGGAGTGAACCAATGGTCATGACCGTCGCGAATGCTGTTGCGGATTTCATTGGCGCGATCCGCCCGGTAGTCCCAGACGTCCTTGCGCCAATCGCGCCAGGCGTCGCTGTGCTGCTGCCAGGCGTCCCGACGCTTCTCGCGAAAGTCATGGATCTCATTCCACCGCTGCTCGCGATGTTGCGAAAAGCCGTTTAGCGCAGAGCTGTGTTGTTGGGACCAGTTGTTCCAATAGTTCCGGCGCTCTTCGCTCCACGAGTTCTGGCCTCCTGGACGGTTAGCAAAGTGGTTGTTGAAGTAACTGCCGGCTTTGATGACGCCATTGTTGATGAAAGTATCGCCCATGTCTGGCCGGCCGGGTCGTCCATCCGGACGGCTGGGATGCCACGCCTCGGGAGGCCGACCAGGATGAGCGACTGCGCCGCCTTGGCGTGTTCCCTGCCCGGAACTCGCGCGCTGTCCCGGTAACTTGATGAAGTCTTGGTCACCCTGCCGGTTGATGCCACTTGCGTGCGCGGCAGGGCGGGTGCCGCTTGACTTGTTGAGCGCGGGCCGGTTGATCGGCACGGTGTCACGACGCGAAGAACCGCCACCGCTTCCGGAGGGCCGGGAGAAGCTTCCACCGCCTGAGGGACGTGACAGCCCGGTCGATCTCCCTGAAATCGAAGAGCCGCTGCTACCCGAAGGCCGCGAGACGCTGGACCTACTGGTCGAAGGTCTTGAGACCGAGTGGCCGCCGGCGCTGTGATACCCCCCGCCTGCTCGATGCCCGCCACCCATACCAGCCCGCGACTGCGGCACAGCAAACGTCGACAGCATGACCATCGTGAATGCGAGGATGACTCGACATTTCATGGCTAGATTTCGGTTATTTCGAGCGAACGATTTCGATGGGGTCGATATTTGGAAGGAGCTCGCCGGCAACCTGGCGACTAGCGGAAGACCAGGTGTGCATGTCGTTGTTCACATAGGTCAACGTATGCTGCGCGGTACCTTGTCGCCCATCGGGCAACGTAGCCTTCACAAGAATGAGCCAGCGGTTGCCGTCGCGCGTCCAGGTGCT
>DATDAX010000062.1:0-4659 GCA_036525175.1 Terrimicrobiaceae bacterium
TGGGGGCGCCGCCCTGTGATTGGCAAGGACCGCTGGTGCGGTTCGTGGAAGCTCTATGACGCCGACGGCAGCCCCCTGCCGCTCGACCTCTGCCCTCTGGCGATTACGCTTAGAGAGAAGCGTCCGGTTCGAGCTGCGGAAGTAACGCTCGAACGGCCCGATGGAACACGCCTCACATTTATCCCCCATCCAACGCCGCTCCGGGATGCTTCAGGGAAGATTATCGGTGCGATGAATGTGCTGGTGAACATCACGGAGCGAAAACGTGCCGAACAAGCACTGCAACGGCAAGCCGGCCTCCTCGATCTCGCTTTCGACGCCATCCTCGTCTGGCGGCATCCCGGCGGAATCGAGTTCTGGAACAAGGGAGCCACGTTGCTCTACGGATTCGAAAAGGAGGACGCTCTCGGAAAGATTTCCCATGATCTCCTCAGGTCGCGGCGCTCTGTTCCGTGGAGCGAAATCGAGAAGGAACTTCGCAAACGGGGATTTTGGGAAGGGGAGGTACGCCACACGACCAAGGAAGGCAATGAGGTCCTTGTCTCCTCTCGCCATCAACTTGTGGCCGACGCAGGTGGCACCATGATCATCCTGGAAACCAATCGCGACATCACAGAAAGCAAAAGGGTCGAGCAGGCCCTCCGTCAGAGCCGCCAGCAGATGGCGGGTATTCTTGGATCTGCAATGGACGCCATTATCAGTGTTGATGCGACACGCAAGGTCGTCCTCTTTAACCGGGCCGCAGAGACGATGTTTCAATGTCCGGCGAGCGAAGCGATCGGCGACACCCTCGACCGATTTATTCCAGAACGCTTCCGAGGTGCGCATGACGGTCACATCAGGCGCTTTGGTGAGACCGGAGAGACTACCCGAAAGATGGGCAAACTTGGAACCGTCTACGGACTGCGCGCCGACGGGAAGGAATTCCCAATCGAGGCCTCAATTTCCCAAATGGAATCGGCCGGTCAAAAGTTATACACCGTCATCGTGCGGGATATCACCCGTCGCGTTCGCGAGGAAGAAACACTAAAGCGCCAGGCGGAATTGCTTCATCTTTCCCACGATGCGATCTTTGTCTGGAACGCGGCGAGTGGGGTTGAGTTTTGGAGCCACGGAGCCGCACAGCTCTACGGCTACGAACCCGACGAAGTCCACGGACGGTCTCCCCAGGCACTCTTCCGGCAGAATTTCCCTACGCCATGGAAGCAGATCGAGACGGAACTTCAGGATCGCGGCCTCTGGGAAGGAGAATTGCACCGACAAAACAAGACCGGTCGCGAAGTCTTTGTCTCCTGTCGCCTTCAACGTGTCTCCACCGCAGGCGCGGCGGCAGTCATTCTGGAAACCGATCGCGATATTACTGAGCGTCGCCGACTTGAGCAGGAGCTTCTGGAGGCTGGCAGCGCCGAACAGCGGCGGATCGGTCAGGATCTTCATGATGGCCTCTGCCAACATCTGGCAGGGATTGAGTTCAGAACCTCGGCTCTCATAGATCAGCTTGCGGAAAGCCCGGATGTGCAACGTGAAATCGCCAAGATCGGTGGTCTGATCCGCGAAGGAGCCCGGCAGGCGCGAATGCTTTCGCGGGGTCTTTCACCCGTAAGCCTCGAGGCAGACGGATTGATGTCCGCACTGAAAGAGCTCACCGAAAACGCCTCAAAGCTCTTTAACAAGAGCTGCCAGTTTGAGTGTCCGAGACCCGTATCGATTCAGAGCAATGTCGTGGCAACCCACCTCTATCGTATCGCACAGGAAGCCATCAGCAATGCTGCGCGACACGGCCGCGCAAACAAGATCGTGGTCGCGCTTAGTAGAACAGACAAAGAGACGACGTTGCGGATCACGGACGACGGGACGGGCCTTCCTCCGACGACTGCGCGCTCCGATGGCATGGGCTTGCGCATCATGAAGTATCGTGCCGAAATGATTGGGGCGTCGCTGACCATTGGCGCGGCCAAAAACGGCGGAACCTCCCTCGTGTGCACACTGAGAAGCCTGTGAAAAGCACCGGACAGGTTTCGGGAAAGACGCGTGTCTTGATCGTGGACGATCACCCAATGACGCGTAGCGGACTGGCGTATCTCATCAACCACCAGCCGGACATGATCGCTTGCTGCGAAGCGCAAGATGCGGCGGAGGCTCTGAAAGGCGTCGTTCAAAGCAAGCCTGATCTCGTTCTCACCGACTTCACGTTACCGGACAAGAACGGACTAGAGCTCATCAAAGACATCAGGGCCGTCGCACCGCAGATCCCTATATTAGTCATCTCGATGCACGAGGAGTCGCTCTACGCGGAACGCGTGCTCCGGGCGGGCGCACGCGGGTATATTACGAAGGAAGAGGGCGGCGAGCGATTGATGCGGGCCATTCGCCACGTCCTGAGTGGAACGATCTATGTGAGCGACAAAATGTCAGCACGGATTCTCGAGATTTTCTCCGGAGGGACGTCCGTCCAGGAGCGTTCGCCCGTTGAGGAGCTCAGCGATAGAGAGTTCGAGATTTTCGAATTGCTGGGCGATGGACTCTCGACGCAGCAAATCGCCGAGAGACTTCACCTGAGTATGAAGACCGTGGACGCACATCGCGCCAAGATCAAAGAGAAGCTCAAGCTCAAGACGACCAACGAATTGATCTCTTACGCGGCCCGCTGGACCGCTTCACTGCGCACACGGGCGAGCAACCTGGACGGATAGGAGAATCTCCTAGAGGACCTAGTCGCAGCGCTTAACGCTGTTGATGCTTTCTGCCAATTGTTGCCTTGCCGCCAAGCAACTAACTTGACTTCGTGAATGCAGCAGCCGTCAACCGCACAGGCACCAACCTCCTCCCCAAAAGCCTGCCGTCCTTTAACTCTGTTCTTCTCTACGAGGATTCGAAATCTGGCGAGCGTGCTTGGGACTTTTACGAGCAATTGACTCGAAAGTTCGAGGGAGACTTTGATTTCGGCCACCTCATGTGGAGTTTCTCCGTATTGGGAGACCAAAAAACGCATCGCCTGGCGGTGAGGTCGGCTGCCGATGCGCATCTGGTCATCCTGTCGCTTGTCGGCAATGCGCCACTTCCGCCCAGTGTAATGGACTGGGTGGAACGTTGGTCGTGGCTCGTGGGCCAGCGCAACTCAGCACTGGTTACCTTGATGGGTGATAAGAAAATTGCCGAAACGGTGGCCGAGACCCATGCATACCTGCACCGTATCCTTGGATCGCGCAAGATCGACTTCTTCCCGCATAGCACTTCCGTCTTACGCATGAGCCATCTGGAGTAGACCTATGAGCAGCAATTCCCAAAGCCATCTGATCGAAATGCTCGCCGACTCGCAAATCTATAAGGATTATGAAAGGGCATTCGGAGAGGCGACCGGCTTGCCGCTCAATTTGAGCCCAATCGAGCACTGGCAACTGGCCCATCACGGACGGAAGCATGAGAATCCCTTCTGCGCGAGAATGGTCCAATCCAACAAGGCCTGCGCCGCCTGTCTGAGAGCCCAACAACAAACCTCCGACCCAACTGCATGCCAGCCCAGAACCGTCCTGTGCTTCGCAGGGCTCTGCGAAACCAGTGTGCCTCTCCGCGTCGGGAACAATCTCATCGGCTTTCTCAAGACCGGCGAGATCATGCTCAGCCGGCCGACCGAATCGCGCTTCGCACGAACGGCGCGACAGCTCGTCGAATGGGGTTTGAAGGACGATCTGAAGGAAATTAAGGAGGCGTATTTTCAAACTCGAATAGTCTCACGGAAGAAATATGCGTCAATTGTTCGGCTGCTTAATATCTTTGCGCAGCACCTGTCCCTTGTCGCGAATCAGTTGTTAATCCAGCAAGGAAACAGCGAGCCTCCCGCGATCGCGCGCGCGCGGCTATTCATCGCCGAGCATCAAGGCGAGGAGTTATCGTTGGCAGCCGTCGCAAAGGCGGCAAACATGAGCAGCTTCTACTTTTGCAAGATGTTCAAGAGAGCCACCGGGCTGAATTTCACCGAGTATCTCTCGCGCGTTCGCGTCGAAACAGCAAAGAAACTGCTGTTAAACCCGAATGCGCGTGTGAGCGAAATCGCCTTCGACACCGGCTTCACATCGATCACAAATTTCAATCGAACGTTCAAGCAATTGGTCGGCCGGTCACCGTCGGACTACCGCGACGCGCTGCCGAAAGCTGCTTGAGTGGATCGCGACGATCCCGGCACGGCAGATAGATTTGGACCAGGGTTTCGCCGGCGCGACGGGAGACGCTAATGTGACCGCCGCCTCTGTTGATGGCGTCGTAGCTGGCTGCCAGGCTTAGACCTCGCCCTTTGACAACGCCAAAATCCACACGCTCGGCCATATCGGGCGCTCCCTCCGTTGGGCTATTGCGCACCGCCACCACGACATGCTCGACCGTCGAATCAGGATATAAGCTCATCGCTTCGTCGATTCTTTTCTTTTCGATCGCGATGTTCAGCGAGCCCCCATGAGGCATGGCATCCCGCGCATCAAGCACAAGATGAATGACAAGCTCGCGCATCTGATGCCGGTCGGCGCTCACCAGGCAGCGCCCCGTCGCCAACAAGGAAATATCAAATGAGATGTCTTCTCGCAGCAGGTCCCGCAGTTCCTTCCGCATTCCAACGACAAGCCTGCTGAGATCGAGAACAACCAGATTGATTTCTGTCCCTTGACC
>DATDAX010000063.1:0-2533 GCA_036525175.1 Terrimicrobiaceae bacterium
AGGGCGCCTTCTCCGTGCGCGTCAATCCCGCCTTTCTCATCGTGCAGATGCACGAGAATCGTCTCGCGCGTCACACTCGAGCCGTGCGCAATCCGAAAGGGACGCCGCAGCCGGATGATGAACTTTTCCGCTTCAAGTCTCATGCACGCACCAGGTCGCGAACAGCCGCGACGGTGATGGCCCCCATTTCAAGGAAAGAAGATACAACCAAATACTCCGGCAATTTCGAGCCGTCCGCATTGCGCTCCGACGAATGACCATTCAAGCCAAACGGACCAAGCCCGTCGAGAGTCGGAACAAATCGAGAAAGGTAGTTCCCATCGCTAAGGCCTCCACGCGGCTCAGCACGCAACGACAGGCCACATTCTTTCGCCGCACGCATCCAAACCTCTATCAACGCATCCGTCTCCGCGCTTTGCGGCCACGAAGGATTCCGGCTTAGCAAGTCGACACCCACCCGGCAGGCAAACCCATCGCTGAGTGCGCGGACTGAAGCTGGTTCATCCTCCAAGGCGAACATGGCGTCAATCGCCGATTGAAGGACGGCCTCATCGAAAGCCCTAATATTGACCTGACATTCCACGAAGTGCGGTACGCGATTTGTCGGACCACCTCCGACAATCGAGCCGACATTGGCCGTCAATTGCCGGGAATGGTCCGTAAGTCCGGCGATGCGCTCAATCAGGCGGGCCATCTCCACGATGGCGTTCGCTCCTTCATGATGACGGCTTCCCGCATGCGCACCGCGGCCCTCTACGGAAACGCGGAAGTTAGCTGATCCTTTGCGACAGCGAGCGAGTGCCAGTCCTTGTCCCGAACCACCGCACGCCTCGAAAACCAATGCTGCGCGGCAGTCCCGAGGCATCCGGTGCAGGCAGCACTCCGGGAAATCGGGCACCAATTCCTCTTCGGCCGCGTTGGCCGCGATCAGCCAGGAGACCCTTTCGAAAAGCTCCGGCGCCATCTGGCGCAACACGCAAAGCACCAGCCATATCATGGCCGTGCCACCCTTGTTGTCATTAACTCCCGGGCCGTATATGCGTCCGCTCTCGATAATCCAACCGAAGTCATTCCTCGCTTCCTCGTCCTCCGAGTAGACAGTATCGAGATGGGTGATCAGCATCAGTCCGGGACCGCCCCCGCCAGGACGGCTCAGAAACTGGTGATCTCCGAAGCCGGCGTGGCTCGCAGGAATACGTTCCTCCACGAAGCCAAGCTCTCGAAACTGCTCAGCAATGATCTCCGCATTGCGAAGCACCCCGGCGCGATTGCCGGTAAAGCTGTTGACTGCGACCAGCCTCTCAAGAAAGTCGAGCGTTTCGGGGAGGCGAGTTTGAATTACGGCAGCGAGCGAAGCATAGTCTGCAGCATCCACGGCACTCGACGTTCTCCCCGGCAGCGAGCTGCTCTATCCGCGCGCTTCCAAGCTACGAGGGCTTCAGAGCGCGATTGAATGCACTCTTGTGCCGATCAGCGCTGTTCTTGTGAATGATTCCCCGCTTCGCGGCCTTGTCGAGCGCCGCCGAAACCTTCGCATATTCAGACTTCGCCTCGTCGAGCTTCCCCGCGGCAACCGCCGCCCGGAGCTTCTTTTGTCCTGATTTCAGCGCACTGGTGACGCTGGCGTTGTGTGCGCGACGTGTCACGCCCTGACGCGCGCGTTTGGCTGCAGATTTGATGTTTGCCATGAAATAGAATCGAAGTTGAGGAGTTGAAAGTCGAGAAGAGTTAGTCGCTGCCGCATGGTGCCAGAGGAGGGATTTGAACCCCCGACCAAGGGCTTATGAGTCCCCTGCTCTACCACTGAGCTACTCTGGCAAGTCGTTAAATGTCAATGGATCAAACCTCAAGAACTTGCTCCTGATTGCCATCGCTCCACGGAACAAACCGTCGATGAAGCACAATCAAAAAAAGATCGGGTCTAAACCCACGCTGCGCAGTTTATTGGCGTGTCGGATTCCCGCAACAGGAAAGTTCGCGACCTCTGGAAACGAGACCGGGCGCAGACGCCGGCGAGCTTGAAGATCCTTCGGATGGACGAAAAGGCAATTTGGTCCAACCGTTTGCATCGGGACCTCAACTAACGCTAGGGATCCCACAATGAGCGAAGACGGACACCCCACCCCGCCCAAGATTCACTGCGTCAGACGTGGGAGGAACATCTGCGGCACGAATCCGAAACAAAAAAACACCGAAGAAACACTCGCCGATCTCGCGGACCGTCGGTTCCGACCAACTGGTGGACGAAATGATCTTCAAGTTCAGCCACACCGTCCGCATGGACTGGATGCTACCAGAGCTTGCTCCGACTGGCAGACCCGTGGAGGTCCCGCTGGTCGCCATCCTCCGGTTCAGGGGAGACAAAGTCGTCCATGAGCACATCTACTGGGATCAAGCCTGCGTGCTTGTCCAACTCGGCCTGCTTGAAACGGGAAGCCTGCCCGTTGCCGGAGTGGAAAGCGCGCGCAAGGCGATGGATCAAAGCCTGCCCTCAAACGCGCTGATTGAGCGGGCCGAACAGCCTCAATAGGAT
>DATDAX010000064.1:0-4077 GCA_036525175.1 Terrimicrobiaceae bacterium
ATGGAGGATTTCATCGGCTTCGGGGGTCGTTGGCCCATTTGCGGCCTCGGCCAGGACACGGCATTGCAGGCGGCGGGCGTTCTTTCCATCGATGACGCGTTCAACGGCGGCAGGCACGAGCACATCGCAGGGGAGCGTAAGGAACTCACTGGCATCCACGCGCTCGCCGCCTTGAAAATTGAACAGTGTTCTGTGCTCGGCAACATGACGGTCTGCGGCGGCAATATCGATGCCTTTTGGATCGTAGAGGGACACCGAGTGATCACTGATTCCGACCACCTTCATTCCCGACTTGATGGCGAGTCCCCCAGCGACCACCGAGCCAACATTTCCGAATCCCTGGACAATCGCCTTGCATTGATTCGGCCGGATTTTCAGATGATCGAGCGCGCGATCAATAAGGAATACGACGCCGCGGCCGGTCGCCTCACGGCGGCCGGCGATTCCGCCTAGCGAGACCGGTTTGCCGGTTACAATCTCACCGATGGCATATCCCATGTGGACAGAGTAGGAATCCATGAACCAGGCCATGATTTGCTCATTCGTTCCCATATCCGGTCCGAGCACGTCAATTTGAGGGCCGATGAAGGGGACCAACTCCAGAAGATAGCGGCGCGAGACAAGTTCGAGCTCCCGCTTCGAAAGCTTATTAGGGTCCACGCGCACGCCGCCTTTGGCCCCGCCATAGGGCAGACCGGTAAGGGCGCATTTCCAGCTCATCCAGACGGCCAATGCGGCGGATTCCCCAATTGTCAGGTGCGGCGAGAATCGCGTTCCGCCCTTGGTCGGTCCAACAGCAAGATGGTGCTGGACGCGGTAGCCGTGAAAAACCTCGACCGTGCCATCGTCGCGAGGAATGGGGATGGCAACAGACACCGCTCGCTTAGGATAAATGATCCGTTCGCGATAGCCTTCCGCGATGTCGAGATAGTCCGCAATCCCTTCGAATTGCTGCTTGGCCATCTGAAAGAGCGGATCTGAATAAATGGGATCTGGTAAGTAGGAGCCATTGGCCATAGGCGGCCAACTTACTTCGATCGGCTGAATGCGCGAAAGAAAACTCCCTATAGGGGCTCCAAAACTGAGATCGCGCCAAGCACGCTTTGGTCTTTCAGTTTAGAGCAGATTCATTTGCACCAGTTCTCCTGGAGGTCGAACTGGAATCTCCTCTCCTGTGCGGACCGCGATCAGAGTCGAGGTAATCTTGTCTTCGCGCAGGCCAATCAGTAAGCTAAGGCTCTTACGGTAGAGGTTCATCTGCATGCTGTACGTTTTCGCTATGTCGCGTTCGTCCGTCTTGAAGTCATAGATAGCGGCCCGTTGCGCCTGTCCGGATTCGCCGCGGTAGATAACCACTCTGTCGAAAACCCCGCTGATCCATTGTCCGTCGAGCGTCACGTCGAACGCTTTCTCGCGCCAGAGGGAGCAGCGTCCCGCGGGCCGGGCGAACAGTCGTGCTGCGGCATTCGTCTTGAGAAAATCGGAGATCAACACGGCGGCGCCTGGCGGCAGGTCTGTAAGATCCGGCAGGCCGTCGTCGAGCCATGAGATTTTTGCGAGCGCCTGATGCACTTCTGATCCGGCCGCGCGAGCGCTCGTCTCGCCAAATAATGCCGCCGCGTTGATCAGCGACCCGCCGGCTTCGGACGGCAAAAGAGGTGCGGGGCCGGGCTGGAGATGGCCGGCGACCAACGAGATATCGTCCTCCCTCAACGCGGCAGGGCGTGTCGCGATCTCTTTGTGCCAGGTTGGATTTCCGCTCGCAATCCCGTTTCGGCCGAATGTCTCATGCAAGAGCCGGTTAAAGTCCTTGCGGTCGCTTTTAGGGCCAAGTTTTCTGCTTAGAATGTAGAGTCCGCGCTTTGCGCGCGTAACCGCGACATACGAGAGGCAGAGGCTTTCATAGCATTCCTCAGCGGCATCCTTTTCCCACGCTTGGCTAAGGACAGGGTCGGTGGCACAGACCTTTGCCGGGGGAAGCTCGAGCCCCCATTGCACCTGTCCGTCGGGGCCGAGATGGAGGTGAACGGAACCATCACGACGCGGCGAAAAGGACTCCGTATCAATGTCCGGCAGGACGACCATGTCAAAATCGAGTCCCTTGGCCGCGTGCATCGTAAGAACCCGGATCGTTTTTCCGGCAGGATTTTCAGATGATTCGTAGCTGCGGGCGAACGAAACGAATTCGTCCAGTCCTGCGCGTCCGCGCCACGCGGCGTCAAACTTCGAGGCAGCGATGAGGAGTTCCTCGGTCCTCTGTTTTGCGAAAGGTTTGTCTTCAATATCCAATTTCCCCAACCAGTGTGCCAGGATTCCGTGAAAGCCAGCTTCGCGGATTCCTGCCAATGCGGAGCGGCGGAATTCATCCAGATCGCCCTCCACAAACTTAGCCAGCGGGGTCATCATAAGGTGCTTGTGAGAGAGGGTATCTTTTGGATGGGCGATGAAACGCACGAGCGCAAGGACGGCTCCGGCGAGATCGCTATCCTGGTACGGGAAAATCCTTCCCTCCGATGAAGCAGGCAGTCCCGCTCTGCGCAAGGCATCAATCACTGTGAGGATGCGGGGGTTTGTGCGGACCAGCACGGCGCACGACCATCCCTTAGCCAGAGGATCGACTTCCCCAATGAGCCGCGCGGTCTCCTCGTCAAGTAAGACCTTCCTCTCGTCGGACGGTGTTTCCATTGAACGCCATTCGAAATAGCCACGTCCGGCCAAGGGATCATAAGGCTCGTGATGGCGCCAGGCGGAGCGCCAGCGGTCGAGCACTTCCATGGGGAATTCGAATATCGATGCAAGACGCTGAAGGTGCTCGGGCGAGAAGATTGTGTTGACCGCGCCAAGAATTTCGGGGGCGGAGCGAAACGAAACGTCGAGCGCTTCGCTGGTATCGATCCGTTGAGTTCCAGAGGCGTTGTAAAAGTCGGAAACCTCGTCGAAGAGCCGTGGATCGCCGCCGCGCCACGCATAGATTGCCTGCTTGGTATCGCCCACGTAGAAGAACGAGCGCCGCCCGCTGTCGCTTTGGATCACTTCGTCGACAAGGTCACGCAACGCTTGCCACTGCAACCGGCTGGTGTCCTGAAATTCATCCAGCAGCCAATGATCGTAGGATGCGTCGAGGCGGAAGTTCATTTCCTGTCGACTGAACGGCCGCAGCGTCCTGCTGCCCCACGATGCACTGCCTGCCGCAAGCAATCCTGCGACGTCAAGAAAGGTGAGCTGTCCATTGTCGCGAACCTGCACCTGGTAGCGCGCCTCGAAGCGAGCCAACAGCCTGTGTAGCGCTTGGGAGCGAGTGAGCCTGCCTTCGAGGTCCACGCGAAGGATCGCCTTGCCGAGCATCACGACAGAGTCGCGGAGGTTGTTCGGAAAGCGAAACGTCGTCTTGCTGGGGGTGAGCTTGAAGTGACCCGGCCACGCCCTGTCCGCAGGTGGATCGAGGGCCCGGACAGCGAACGTGATCAAACTGTCAGAGGCGGGCGAGCCGGTCTTCAATGCGCGGATTTCGCGCAAACGTGCCTCCCAGGCCCGGCGATGTTTGTCTTCCATTCCCGGGTGGACGCGGAAGAGTTCCCGCTCGAACATCTTCGTCAGATCCAAAAGGTCACCGCTCACCAGCAGTGGAGATCCCGATGGCCAGATGGTCGAGGGCTTGCCCCATGGCTTATCAGCGGGTGTAAGGAGGAAGCGTTCATGCAGGCTCTCGATTTCGTGGTCCAAGGTGCCGGAGACGTCGCGGCCCTCGCGATTACGGCTCTGCTGGCGAATCAGATCGAGAAAGTCCGCGAAGCCCTTACTATCGCGCAATTGCTCGCGGAAGACCTCCGCAAGGACCTGGCGACGAAGGATTCCTTGCAAGTGATCGTCGATGATGGTGACCTCGCTCGCCAGTCCGCATTCAAACGGGAAGGCGCGCAGGATCCTTCCAAAAAAACTGTCGAGCGTACCAAGAGTGAGAAGCGGAAGCTTTTCCACGAGCTGACGCAAATGCTCCAGACACCGCTGCGATGTGAGGCCCGGCATTTTGGTCTCCTGGGCGAGAGCGTGCGCCTCCCTGCCCGAGGCGGAGGCCTT
>DATDAX010000065.1:0-13828 GCA_036525175.1 Terrimicrobiaceae bacterium
CGGGGCGAACGGCTATTTGCCGATTGCAGGGCTAAGCGTTGCAAGCTGTTGTCCGTTGCGCCGAAAATATTTCATAGCCAGCGCCTTTCGCTCTTCAAGAATGGTCTGAATGTCTTCCCCCGGGGGTGGCGTCTTCCAGAGAGCCCGGCCGGGGGGAATCCATGCGCGACCGGTGAAATTGTCAGGCACTGTGCCTCCGGGCGCAACGCGGGGGTTATCCGAGACGTAAAGGCGCTGCCCGCCCCTGCCGATGGCAACCATCTCAACGTGACCGTAGTATCCGCCGGGCGTCCCACGCGGACGCTTCCCGACCCTTGAATCGCCGAGATAGACGAGGACGCTTCCCAGCGGCGCCCTGAGAGGCGAGTTGCAGCGGACAGCCTTCCATCCGGCCTTGCTGAGGATCATTTCCCAGTCCTGGCCATTGCCCCCTGCGAGGCCTTTGCCAAACCCGGCATTCTTGAGAATTGAAAGCATTCCCCTGCCACACCAGCCGGAGCCGATATTGTCTGTCGCGCTGTCGATCGCCGCCGCCATCAGAGTCGTGCGAGTCATCAGCGGAGTTCTCTCTGCGGCTCTGGCTGCAGACACAACAAGGGCCAAGGCTAAGGCACAGCGGACAAGCATTGGCGGCTACCATACCGATTTGGCCGCTCCCGCCAAGGGTTTTCTCCCCTTCTTCGTCAAAAAAATTTGCGACCTTCTAAAGCTTCAAAGTCCTGCGCCTGAGCCAGTAAAAGATGACCGGAGTCACGATGAGCACATGCACAAGGCTGCTGAGCATTCCGCCAATGACCGGAGTCGCGAGCGGCTTCATGACCTCCGCGCCCGTTCGCGTGCTCCACATGATTGGGAGAAGGCTGGCGACCACGGTGCCTACGGTCATGACCTTCGGCCTCAACCGCAACATCGCGCCGTCGATGACCGCGGCTTTCAGATCCTGGAGGCGAAAGGCGTTGCCAAGTTCCTCCATTTTCTTCGTCAGCGCCTCTTCGAGATAAACAACCATCACCACGCCAGTCTGGATCGCCGTGCCAAAGAGGGCAATGTAGCCAATCCAAACCGCAACGCTGAAATTGTACCCGAGCAGGTATTGCAGCAGCGCACCGCCCGTGAGAGCAAAAGGCACCGCCAGGATGACATGCGCGGCTTCCATGACGGAACGAAAGACGACGCTCAGCAACATGAAGATGATCAGCAGAACGACGGGCACGATCAGCATCAACGTGCGTTGAGCGCTAAGCTGGCTCTCATACTGCCCGCTCCACTTCAATGTGACGCCCGGAGGCAGCTCGATCGCTTGCGCAATGCGTTGCTGAACCTCTCCGACGAATCCGCCAAGATCGCGACCACGCACGTTACTTTGCACGAAGACGCGGAGCAGCCCGTCCTCACTCGAGATTTCGCTCGCGCCACTGGATCGGCGGATCGACGCAACTTGCCCGAGCGGCACGCTAAAGCCGCCCTTCGCCGGAACCAAAATATTGCCGATCTTTTCAATATCGTCGCGTTCATCGCGCGCAAGCCGGAGTTGGATCGGGTATCTTGCCCGCCCTTCGATCGTCGTGCTGACATTGAGCCCGCCGAGACCGATCTCGACGACGTCCATCAGGTCGCGAATATTCAAACCATATCGCGCCAGCGCGAGACGGTCCGGAAGAATCTCCACATACGGCTTTCCCTGCGTTCGCGAGGCCGCGACCCCGGTCGCGCCGGGCACCCTGCGCACGAGGTCTTCGATCCTGTACGCCACCTGCTGGATGGTTTCCAAATCGGGTCCGAGGACCTTGATTCCCACTTGGGCGCGGATCCCGGTGCTTAGCATAAGGATGCGATTTTCGATCGGCTGCAAAAATCCAGGCACATAGCCAGGTATGAGGCTCAGTTTCTCGGACAACTCTGCGATGATCTTCTCCTTGGTCACTCCGGCTCGCCACGTCTCCCGCGGCTTGAGCATGATGGTTGTTTCGATCATTTCGACGGGCGCCGGGTCCGTCGGCGTCTCCGCGCGTCCCAATTTGCCGGCGACGGACTCGACCTCGGGAACGCTCCTGATGACGCGGTCCTGCCACGCCATGATGCGTTTCACCTCGGTAAGCGACGTGCTTGGCAGCAGCACAGGCATGAAGAGCAGGCTGCCTTCGTCGAGCGGTGGCATGAACTCGCTCCCGATGCGTGTCGCAAGCAGGACGGCCCCGGCGAGCAGCGCCGCCGCAGCGGCCAGAACGAGCCGACCGTGGCGCAAGGCAAATTCCAACGCAGGGCGATAAATCCTCATCAGGAAACGCATGACGAGGTTTTCGCTCTCGGGACGGAAAGGTCCGCGCACAAGCCATGTGCAAAGCACGGGAACGAGGGTTACGCCCAGCAGAGTGGCGCCAATCATTGCGAACGTCTTCGTGAACGCGAGCGGGTGGAAGAGCTTTCCCTCCTGGCCCGTCAGCGCAAACACCGGCAGAAACGCGAGAATGATGATCGCCATGGCGAAAAAGATCGGACGCCCCACCTGATGTGCGGCCTCGCGAATGACTTCCAGATATTGCCGAGGTGCCGTGCCGGCGGTGGCACTTTTCTCAGCCTGTTCGCAGTGCCGGATCACGTTTTCTGTCATGACGATGCCGGCATCGACGAGCACGCCGATCGCAATGGCGATTCCGGACAGCGACATGATGTTCGACGTGATGCCGAATCCCTGCATCAGGATGAACGAAATGAGAATGGAGATCGGCAGGGGAAGGGTAACGATCAGGATGCTGCGAAAGTGCCAGAGAAAAATGATATGAGCCAACGTGACGAGCAGGATCTCCTCGATGAGCGCATGACGCAGCGTGTCGATTGTCCGTTCAATCAGGCTGCTCCGATCGTAGAAGGGAACGATGGTGACGCCCTTGGGCAGGCTCGGGGCAATCTGGACGATCTTCTCCTTCACACGCTGGATCACCTGCATGGCGTTCTCGCCCGTGCGCATGACGACCACGCCACCAACAACCTCTCGCCCATCGACATCCAGCGCGCCTCTTCGGAAATCTCCTCCAATCGAAATCTCTGCGATATCCTCAAGATAGATGGGAAGGCCCTCGTGAGTGCGCACCGCGATGCGCCTGAGATCATCAAGGCTATTGACCAGTCCTATGCCGCGGACGACAAACTCCATTCCGTTTTCTTCGATAACCTTGCCACCGACATTGATGTTGCTACCCGCCAGCGCGTCCATCACCTCGCGCAAATTGACCCCGGCCTGGCGCATCTTCCCGGAGTCCACCGCGACCTGGTACTGCCGGAGAAAACCTCCGATGCTGGCCACTTCGGCAACGCCTTCTACAGCGGCAAGTTGGTAGCGGATAAAGAAATCCTGAAGAGAGCGCAGCGTCCCAAGATCGAATCCACCCGAAGCAGCGTCAGGTCCCGTCCCAGCGACCTTCGAAGGATCGACCTTGAGATAGTACTGAAAGACCCAGCCCAACCCGGTGGCGTCCGGCCCCAACTGCGGAGTGACCCCTTCGGGAAGAAGGGTTTGCAGAAAGCTTAACCGCTCGAGAACACGGGTGCGTGCAAAGTAGTTGTCGACATTGTCCTCGAAAACCACCGTCAACAGCGAGAAGCCGAACATGGATGAGGCGCGAACCTCTTTGACCCCCGCAAGCCCCTGAAGGTTCGTCGAGAGCGGATAGGTGATCTGATCTTCCACTTCCTGCGGGCTGCGTCCGGACCAGTCTGCAAAAACGATCACCTGGTTTTCGCTGAGATCTGGAATGGCGTCGACGGGCGTATGGCGCACCGCCCAGATGCCCCATGCGATGATGAGCAGTGTGCCGCATGCAACGAGAAAGCGGTTCCTGAGGGACCAATCGATCAGCCATGAGATAAGACTGCCCGGCGGCACGGGTGCTTTTCTCTCCGACGCACTTTCGGCAAGGGCCCCTGTCGAAGCAGAGCCTTCCTCGCCGGCACTCAAGGCTTAACCTCCGCTCCGCAACTTAACATCTCGGCGCCGAAGTAGGGATTGCGGATATCCGCGCGGGATTGGACCCATTTGGCCTTCGAGGGGGCGCCGGGAAAACTGTCTCCCGTCATTGGACACTCGAATACGGCGACGTCTGAAGCTTGCCCTCCGCGTTTGAGTGCGAGCGCCAGGTCCGCGCCGTTTGTGCTCCACGGCAGAAACGATTGCCGCAGCGCCTTCAGATCGGTTCCTGCGGGGTTTCTGGGAATTTCCTTCAATCGGGCAAGCAATTGATCGATCTGCGTCTCTCCTGTTTCGCCGATCCCCGCCGCCAAGTCGCGCAACTTTTGCCCGGCCTTGATGGCGGCCACGGCGTCATCTGCCGCCAGACCCTCCGAAACCTGTGCGAGCTGCCGCAAGAATTCTTCGCCGATTGGCTTGCCCAGAGCGTTCATTGCGTGGGTCGCGGCGACCGAACCGCGCAACTGCGCCTCCGCGTCGATCATGAGATTTCCCTGCGCCACGACACGTTCGCCATCCTTCAACCCTTCGAGGATTTCAATTCCTTCATCGCCGACTCTTCCGGTCTTCACGGCCCGCTGTTCATACTCGCCCGAGGAATTTTCCACGTAGACGACAGAGCGTCTGCCGTCGCGCAACACGGCAGACCTTGGAACGACGAGGCTTTCGCCCAGGTGGGCCGTGATATCCGCCTCCGCGTAGGCACGATGCGGAAGAACGCGCGTAAGGCCGCGCCCCTCGCCTTCCGCGGGAGGGTTGTCGACCTCGATACGGACCTTGGTGCTGCGCGTCCTCGGGTCGAAATTGGGATCGACGAAGGTGACGACACCCTCAAACTCCCGGCCTGGCACCGTCGGAGTTCTCAATATGGCTTTCTGTCCGATCCGGATATCGGGCAGGTCACGCTCGTATACCTCGGCGTGAAACCAAAGCCGCGAAAGATTACCCATTTCGAAAAGCGGTTCGCCGGTCTTGATGTACTGACCTTTGAAGGCCTTCCTCATCACGACCGTGCCGCTGATCGGCGCCAGCAAGTCGATCGTGAAAACGTTTTCACGTTGTTTGGCCAGGCTCGCCACTTGTTCCGCGCTCAACCCGTACTGAACCAGTCGCTGCGCAGAATTCCTGACGATTGCGGGATCCCCGCTCCGAACCGCATTTTGATATTCGCGGACGACGTAAAGCAATTCCGGGCTATAGATCGCCGCGAGAGGCTGGCCTTTCTCCATATACTGACCGACGTGTTCGACATAGATTTCATCGATCCGCCCGTCATAAAACGCAGCGATGACGCGGTGAATGTTGTCGTCATCTTCGAGGATGCCGCTGAAGCGCAGCGACTTTGTCAATTCGAGACGGCGCACCGGCACGGTCGTCACAGCCAGGACATCGATCGAGCGAGGATTCAGCGAAATGACTCCTTCCCTGGTTTCCATCCCCGTCTCTCCCTCGTAGACAGGAACCAGTGCCATCCCGCAAATCGTGCAATTGCCCGGCTTGTCCGAGGTGATCCATGGATGCATCGGACTTTGATACATCTTGACCTTGCGGCCCTCTTCCTGCGGCTTTGAACAAGAGACGAGAACGGCAATGATCAGCGCGACGCAAAGTATCGCGGAGACGGCTTTTCCCGCCCCCTGAAGGAGAACGCGGCGACCGGCAGGAGCGTCACCGGGAGGCTTCGCAAGCAATCTATTCACAAGGGTGCCCTTTTCAATCTAAGCGCGTTGGTGATCACGGAGACGCTGCTCATAGCCATCGCCGCACTCGCGATGATGGGACTGAGCAGAAGACCGAAAAACGGATAAAGAACGCCTGCCGCAATCGGGACCCCCAGCGCATTGTAGAGAAAGGCGAAGAGCAGGTTCTGCCGGATGTTTCGCATGGTGGCGCGGCTTAGCGCGATCGCGTGAACGATCCCGCGCAGATCGCCCTTTACAAGTGTCACGCCGGCGCTGTGCATCGCGACATCCGTTCCGGTTCCCATGGCAATTCCGACGTCTGCCGCGGCGAGGGCGGGGGCGTCGTTGACACCATCACCCGCCATCGCCACAACCTCGCCATGGCGTTTCAACTCAACCACCTTGGCTTGTTTGTCAGCCGGATTGATCTCGGCGACTACGTCGTCAATGCCAAGCTTCTTCGCAACCTGGCCGGCCGTTTCTCTGTTGTCGCCCGTGAGCATGATGATCTTCAAACCGGCGCGATGCAAATTGATGATCGCCTCGGGTGTGCTGGACTTGACAGGATCGGAAACGGCGAGCAGGCCCGCTGCCTCCTGATCGACAGCAATCCAGATCACCGTGTGTCCCTCCCTCTGAAGCTCGCTTGCTGTTGCATCAAGCCCGACCAGCTTGTTGACTCCCGCTTCCGCGAGGAACGTTCGCTTGCCCACAAGCACAGCTCTTCCGTGGACAGTTCCACGCACGCCTCCGCCGGGAGCCGATTCGAAGTTCTCAACTGCAGCCGGAGCTTTGTCTCCTGCGGCGCGCAACACAGCTCCTGCCAGCGGGTGCTCGCTCTGTTGTTCGAGCGCTGCGGCCAACGACAGGATATGACTCTCACTTCCGGGCTCGAGCACAACCACCTTGACAACAGTCGGTCGCCCTTCTGTCAGCGTACCGGTCTTATCCACGACCAACGCCGTGACCTTACCGAGAACTTCGAGCGCCTCGGCGTCCTTGAAAAGCACTCCCATTCCCGCGCCACGCCCAACCGCCACCATGATGGACATCGGAGTGGCAAGACCGAGCGCACACGGGCACGCAATGATGAGCACGGCCACTGCGTTGACCAACGCGTAGGCAAAAGCCGGTTCCGGGCCCATAAACAGCCAGACAAAAAACGTAATTACGGCGACCAGCACCACCGCGGGGACAAACCAGGCGGAAACCACGTCGGCCAGCCGTTGAATCGGAGCGCGACTCCGCTGGGCCTGAGAGACCATCTGGACGATCTGCGCGAGCATCGTCTCAGATCCAACTCTCTCCGCCCGCATCAAGAGGCTGCCAGTTCCATTGAGCGTCCCGCCAACCACTTTGCTGTCCTTCGATTTCTTAACCGGAACGGGCTCGCCGGTCAGCATCGATTCGTCCACGGAAGAGCGGCCATCGACAACCGTGCCATCAACGGGAATCTTTTCGCCGGGCTTGACCCGAAGGATATCGTCCGCACGAACCAGATCCAGCGCGACGTCCTCTTCCCTGCCGTCTTCGACGCGATGGGCGACTTTGGGCGCGAGCCCGAGCAATGCGCGAATCGCTTCTCCTGTCCCCGCGCGCGCCCGCAATTCCAGGACCTGCCCAAGCAGGACGAGGACGACGATGAATGATGAAGCTTCGAAATAGACCGGCACTGCCCCATCATGCGTGAGGCTATGTGGCAGCAAGCCTGGGAAGAACAGCGCGAAAACGCTGAACAGGTATGCCGCGCCGGTGCCCAGCGAAATGAGGGTGAACATGTTGAGGTTTCGGGTCGCAATCGAACGCGCACCACGTTCAAAAAACGGCCACCCGCACCACAGAACGACGGGAGTCGATAGCACGAACTGAATCCATGCCGAAATTTTTGGCGGAATCGCATCAAGCACCGGAAAGTGCGCTCCCATCGCCAGAATGAGGACAGGAAGACCAAGCACCAAGCCGATCTTGAATCGCCACGACATGTCGCGAAGTTCTGCGTTCTCCTCGGCGGGTGCCGCTTGCACAGGCTCGAGCGCCATCCCGCAAATAGGACAAACCCCGGGATGGTCCTGCCGCACTTCGGGATGCATGGGACACGTGTATGCGGCAGCGGTCTGTCCCGAGAAAGCGGGATTGTGCTCCAAGGCCATTCCGCACTTCGGACATGTATCCGGTTCGTCCGATTCCACCCCGGGACACATCGGACAGTACCATTCCTTGGTCGGCTTGACGCTCGCTTCATGATGATGGTGATCATGGTGATGCTCGGCCATGCCCTCGCAGCGCGAATTCGAATCGCTCATTTCTCCAATCGTCATCCTATAGCGTCCTCGATGTCATTCAGTTTCTTTCCCGCCACCCAAAACGAATTCAGACTGATGCGCCCTAGCATCGCCCGCTATGCGCAAAGATCTTTACGCGAAAGACGGACCTCGATTCGTCAGGAAAGAACGTTGCAAACGATGCGCGCCCCGAACTCAGTTTCCACTCCCGCAAGCGCGACGCAGCAATCTTTTCAACACGAGCACCGATGAGATTGTTCGATACGTCGTAGCTTGAGATGTGAACATGCGACGCTACCGGTGCAAAACCGAACCCGTGCCGGACTGTTCCCGTGACGTAGAACCCGCGCTGGGTGCGCTCGACATGGGCGTTGGAAATCAAGACAGATTTCCCCGGCGAGGAGACCACCAGCGGGGGACCCGAAGCGAAGGCCTGGAATGGCCAGCATGTAAGTCCAACGATTAGGCTAAGAAGGATCTCCTTCATATATCCGTTGAATCCCGTCCGATCTGAAAACCCTTGAAACTCTTCGACGACAATCCCCACGCTCTCAGGCAGAGGCGCCGACGACACGCACCTCTTCGGTCCCGGGATCAGGAAGCTTCCTGCGAAAATGCATCATGCGCTGCACTTGCGAACCAACCCACACCACAACAAATAGCAGAGCCGCTGCCACCACCATGGCCCCAGCGGCGGAACAGTTGAGCCAGACCGAAAGGTGCAATCCAATTAGGGCGCTCGCAGCGGCGTGAAAGACGGTCAGGACCAAGCGCAGCGGCAACCGCTCGGAAAGCTGCGCGGCAAACATCGGCGGCACGATGAGCATGGCCACGGCGAGTATTGCTCCGACAGATTCGAATGCGGATACGATAACCAGAGCCAGAGCGCCCATGAGCCCGTAGTGCCAGATTCCGGTGCGCATGCCGAGGGACTTCGCCAGGCCGGGATCAAAAGAGGTGACGAGCAGCTCCTTGTAGAAAACAGTGATAGTGAGGATTACCGCCGCGAGGACGATGGCCATGCGCAACGCTGACGGCGGACCAAGCGAATGGCCACGCCAGACTGCGGGCGGTTCGAGCGGGACGAACGCGATCTCTCCGTACAAGACGCAATCCGCATCGATATGAAAGCTTCCCGTGCCCTCAAGCATGCTCATAAGCACCACGCCGAGGGCAAAAAGCGTCGTAAAGGCAATGCAGATCGCTGCGTCGGGCTTCACGCGGGACTGCCGGTGAATAAACTCGATGATAAGCACCGTCAACATCCCAGCGGCAAGGGCGCCGGCGAACGCCACCCAGGTGGCCGCGGTCTTGAAAATAATGAAAGCCAGGACCAAGCCGGGAAGGATGCTGTGGCTAATAGCGTCTCCGACCAGTGCCATACGGCGCAGCAGAAGATAGTTGCCGACAAGACCGCACGCTGCCGTAACGAAAAAGCCCATCAAGACAACCCAGAGCGTAATGGAGAAATCGGCCGTCCATGGCTGCACCATCACGCGCTGCCAGTCGAATGCAGGGATGAAATTGCTCACAAGATGCTAATTCGTTGCGCTTCCAAATCCCGTCGCCCGGGATGGAACCGTATGCCTGCCTGCGGCAAATTGGATGTCCTCCAAGCCAGGAATCAATCTGCCATGGGGATCGCGCCGGGCGTAATTGAGCCGCTTCTCCAGCATGCGAACGGTCTCCTCCCCCAGGATGTGTTCGATTTTCTCGGCGTCCTCATGCACGTGGTCGGCTGCGATATGCGCGGCGTTGGTGAGATAGAGTTCCCACAATCGGTGATTGCGGACGATCTCGCAGGCGCGCTGCCAGCCCTCCGGGGTGAAAGATGCCGAACCACCGTCGCTCGACAAGGTGACATAGTGGTGACGGCGGAGCGTATTGAGCTCATTCTCGGCCTCTTCAAGCGTCTCGCGACGCCGCTCGGCCAGCTCGCGTGCGCTCACTTGGTCGGTCTCAAATTCCTCATCTTCCAGGACGTGATAGATGGCCTTGAGCGTGTTTTCGCGGGAAATGCGAGCCGACCGCGAACGCAGACGCCACCAGCGCGAAAAGATCCCGTGACGTGGACCAAAAAACAGACTGACAGCGAAGACAGCCGCCGCCGCGAGCACCATGAAAGGACCCGTGGGCAGATTGCGGCCAACAAAGGAGAAGAAAGCCCCCGTGCCGCCGGAAACCATTCCAAAGACTGCAGAGAGAATGAGCATCTTGCCAAGACGATCCGTCAAAAGGAACGCGGCGGCCGCGGGAATGACGAGCATCGCCGAAACCAGGACAACGCCGACGGCCTGGAGCGACGACACAATCGCAAAGGCGAGAAGGAGCATCAGGCTATAATGAAACATCTGCACGGGCATCCCCAATGACCGCGCAAAACCCGCGTCAAAACTCGTGATCGCGTATTCCTTGTAGAAGACGATAACCGCGCAAAGCGCCAGCGCGGTCACGATCGCGAGAAGGATGACATCGCTCCTTCCCAAGGCAGCCGCCTGGCCGAACATGAACTTGTCCAGCCCGCTTTTATTTCCACCGGGCAGGTTCTGAATCATCGTAAACATGCAAATTCCCACACCGAAGAACGAGGCAAGCACAAAACCCAGAGCGGCGTCCTCCTTGTGTCGTGTCGTCGCGCGCAAGAGTTGGACTGTCGCGGCCCCAAGCAGCCCGACAAGCGTCGCACCGACAAAGATGGCGACCGGGTCTTTCGACATGTTCCAAAGAAATCCAAGTGCCACACCCGGAAGCACAGCGTGCGAGAGGGCATCGCCAAGAAGGGAAAGCTTGCGCACGACGAGGAACGCACCCATCAGGCCGCAGCAGATGCCGAGCAGCATCGAGCCCATGAGCGCGTTTCGAAGCGAGGGGTCCCTGAAAGTGAAAAAGCGCACCGTGCGATCCAGGAAGGTTGTATCCGACAACTCGTTGATGCGCGCAGCAACCGCAATCTCGGGAGCGAGCAGAGCGATCCCCGCAACAATCGTTACGATTACTATGCCGGGAAATTTCATCACTGCGTGCGGAGCGTTTGCACAACGTCAGAAAGAATCGTCAGCCTTCCTCCATAGGTCGTCTGCAACACTTCAGGGGTGAAGACCTCACTGGTCGGCCCGAAGGCCACCAGGCGCATGTTCAGAAGGATAAGCATGTCAAAATACTCGCGGGCGTTCGATAAATCGTGGTGCACCACAAGCAGTGTTTTTCCCCGGGACTTAAGCTCTCGGAGCAAGGTGATGATCGCCGCTTCGGTCGCAGCGTCCACGCCAACGAATGGCTCGTCCATGAGATATATGTCGCTCTCCTGCGCCAGCGCTCTCGCGAGAAAGACCCGCTGTTGCTGACCCCCGGAAAGATTGCCTATCTGCCGGTTCGCAAAGGGAAGCATCTTAACCTTTTCAAGACACTCGCGAGCCACTTCGCGATCCTGCTTCGTTGGACGCTGCGCAAGCCGCAGCCTGCCGTAGCGCCCCATCAAGACGACGTCCATCACACTCACCGGAAAATCCCAATCCACGGATTCCCGCTGCGGAACATAGCCGACGCGATGACACGCATCGCGAAACGGCTTGCCGAATACTTTCACCCAGCCGGCGGAAATCGGCAGCAATCCCATGATGGCCTTGATGAACGTTGACTTCCCCGCGCCGTTTGGGCCGATGATTCCTACCAGACTGCCCTTCGGCACCGTAAGATCAATGCCATACAGGACGGGCCGCTTGTGGTAGGCTACCGTAAGATCATGGACCTCGAGCGGGGGTGGGGTAGAATTCGTCTGGTCGTTCATGGAAGCCCCTCCGCCCACGTTGACTCGTCCCAGCGCGTTTTGACAGGTTCCTCCCCTTGGTTCACTTCAGTGCCTCTACGATCGTGGTGACATTATAGCGAACCATCCCCTCGTAGGTCCCGGTGTCAAACCCGCGGCGAATCTCACCCGGATTTCCCATCGCGTCGGAATACAGCTCGCCACCAATCTTCACACCGGAATCCTCCGCGACACGCTTGATCGCGGCCGGGTTAACGCTCGTTTCCACGAAGATCGCCTTGACGCCCTGCTTCTTAATGAAGTCCACCAGGCTCGCCATGTCGGCCAGTGCCGCCTCCGACACGGTGGAAACACCTTGCAGACCGATGACCTTGAACGCGTACGCGCGGCCGAAATAGTTGTATGCATCGTGACTCGTCACAAGGATCCGTTGGTCCTCGGGCAGCTCCGCAATGGTATCCTTGCACCATTGATGGAGTTTGCCCAAACGCTCCATCAGCGCGGCGCCGCTATTCTCATATGCCGTCTTGCCGGCCGGATCGACCTCACTCAGGCCCTTGACGATGGTCGGAACCGTTTGCGCCCACATGCTTACATCAAACCAAACATGCGGATCGTAGTGCCCTTGGAACTCCTTGGGCTCGGTCAGGAGCTCTTCGGGAACACTCTCCGTGGTTGGATAGACTTTTTTCCCGGAGCGGGCCAACTTGGCGAACAGGTCGCCCATGCGCCCCTCGAGCATCAGTCCGCTGTAAAAAATCGCGTCGGCCTTGCTCAAGCGGCTGGCGTCCGTGGAAGTGGGCTTGTAAAGATGCGGATCCACGCCGGGACCCATCAGCTGGTCAACCTCCACACGCTCGCCACCAACCTGCCTCACCAAATCCGCAACCATTCCGATCGTCGTCGCCACCTTCAGCTTTTCCTGCGCGAGCGCGCTTCCCGCCAGAAGAAATCCCGCCAGGACCGCCATCGCCGCACCAAACACATTTTTGCGGCGCCCCGCCCGTTTTTCCTTGTCATTATGTAGCATATGATACATTTTGCTCATATAGCTACGGCATGCACCGTGAGTTTGTCAATCTCGCATTTTTCTGCCAAATAAGATGATGGCCACAAAGCGCACCAGATCCCGAGCCTCGGGAGACACGCCGCGGGGTCTTGCACCTGGGCCGCTGACCGAGAAGGAGACTGCGGCGTACCAGCGCCGCACCCGGCAGCAGCACGCGCAGGAGAGGGCGCAGGACTATGTGGAGGCCATTGCAGACCTGATTTCCTCAAACGGCGAAGCTCGCGCGACCGACCTTGCGCGGTCGCTGGGTGTGACACACGTAACAGTCATTCGCACAGTCCAGCGATTGCAGCGAAACGGGTTGGTCACCTCGCTTCCATATCGATCGATTTTTCTGACCGATGCGGGGCGCAAACTGGCCTCGAAGGCACGGACCCGTCACAGGACGGTCGTAGCCTTTCTCGAGGCGCTTGGGATTTCCTCGTCAGCGGCGCGGGCCGATGCCGAAGGAATCGAACATCATGTGAGCTCCGAAACACTGGCCGCTTTCGAACGCTTTCTCGCCGAAAGAGAGAGTCCAGAGTCACCAAAGTGACGCCTTGCTTAGCTGGCTCTCAGCCATCGCTCGAGCCTCTTACGAAGAATTCCACGGGCACGATAAAGCCGCGTCTCGACGGCCTTCGCGGAGCATCCTTGGATCGTCGCGATTTGGTCATAGGACATGTCCTCGTACTCGAAGAGGATCAAGGCTTCGCGAAGGTCGGGTGGCAGGTCGGAAATGGCATCGCGGACGGCCTCGGCCCTTTCATCCTTTTCGAGAAGCGCACGTGGATCGGGGTCGGAGGCCGGAAGGATTTCCGCGATGGAATGTTGTGTGCCCGCCGGGGCATCGATGGAAATTGCGGGATGCCGCAGCCTCCAGCGAATATGGTGTCGTGCGAGATTGGAGGCTATGGCAAAGAGCCACGTTGAGAACGCGCCCGTCGGACGGTACCGGATGCGGTTCTGATAGACCCTAACGAATGTCTCTTGCGCGAGGTCAACCGCGACCGTTTCGCTGCCAGTCAGCCTGATCAAATAACTCGTCAATCGCCTTTGCCAGCGGTCCATGATCTCATTCAAGGC
>DATDAX010000066.1:0-10384 GCA_036525175.1 Terrimicrobiaceae bacterium
AGCCGTGATTGGGGCCTTTATCATGGGCGTCATGAACAACGGCATGTCCATCATGGGCATCGGAATCGACTGGCAGCAGGTCATCAAAGGTCTCGTGCTACTGGCAGCCGTCGTGTTCGACGTTTACAGCAAGAGCAAGGGATAATAACGGAGCCGGCCTTTGCCGGTTTCGATATAGGAGCCGGGGCGAAGCGGAGACAGACTGCACGAAAGTGCAGCCCGAAGGGTGGATAAGCCGTCAAGTGTCGGCAACCCAGCTTTGATTGGGACCTTGTGGAGCGGGGATTTTGCCAGCGGCTTTCGGCGACAGGCAGGCGGAGGTTGCTCTGGTTTCCCCGAGCGACTACCGCCGAAAGCGTTAAACTTTCCCGAGTGACCTGGATCGGCACGGTTGAGGCGCCGACTCGCAACAAGGTTTCGGTCTGCCGCTTTATCCGCAGTTTCGAGCAAGATCGCGACAGGTCGAGCAAGAACGGGGGCGACGGCGGTAAGAAAGCGTTGGGCCTTCGACATCTGCGGCGATTGCGCGTTATGAAAACGCGCAAACTCACCATCGAGCCGCTGTTTGGTTACTCGTCCATCCATCCAAGGACGCCCGCAGCCTATCTCCGGCTGAAAGGTTACTGGCTTCGCCGCCTCGGTTTCCAACCGGGAGATCAGGTGGAAGTCGTCGCAGAAGCGGAAGCCCTCATCATTCGGAAAGCCATCGCTCCCGCTCCCGTCCCGGCTACAGTGGTGCCCACTCAACGAAAGCGCCCGGCGCCAAAGCGTTGATCGCCTGAGCAATCGCCGCCGCGTGCGGCTGCAGCCGTGGCCAGCTCGCGAAGGGAAGCACGAAGATTGCGATCTGTCGGCCGGCGAGATTTTGCTGGTAGCGAAGATTCTTATCCGTCGTCACCAGCACCTCGAACTGTTGTGCATCCGCCTCGCTGAGCAGGTCGCCATTTGCCAGGTCCGCCCAGCCCATCTCATACGCCGTCATCACGCGATGGCCGGACAAGGCGTGTCGCAAAGGGACCGGCGTACCTTGGTCGAAGAGAATCTTCACGCCGGTGAAAAGCGCTCAGGCCACCGCCAGGCTGCGCTCCGTGAACTCCAGCACCGCCTGCACCTGCTCGCGCTTCACCCCCGGAAACCACGCCAGAAAATTCTCCACCGTCGCGCCGTCCTCGAGATTCTCGAAAAGCGCCTTCACCGGCACGCGCGTGCCGCGAAACAGCCACGCGCCGCTCACCTTTCCTTCGGCGCGTTCGACGGCAGGGCATTGAGTCCAATCAAGCATGCCCGACTCTACCCTAATTTCGTAGCAAACGGGCACTTTGTTTTCCGCAAGATCGCGACAGGTCGAGCAAGATCCGGTGCGACGGCGGCGCTCAAGCGCGTAACTTCGCTGCCTCTCTCACCTCAAAGACAGAATTCAAAAGATGCAAAAGCGCAAACTTGGAAACAGCAATCTGGAAGTCTCAGCGATCGGGCTCGGCTGTATGGGCATGAGCTTTGGCTACGGACCGGCCAAGGACGAGCAGGAGATGGTGTCCGTGATCCGGTCGGCTGTCGACCTGGGCGTGACGTTTTTCGACACCGCCGAGATCTACGGACCGTTTACGAACGAGGAGCTCGTGGGCCAGGCGCTCTCGCCCGTCCGCGACCAAGTGGTGATCGCCACCAAGTTCGGGTTCCAGATCGACCCCGACGGGAAGAGTAGTGGCCTGAACAGCAGACCGGAGCACATCAAGGCGGTCGTCGAGGGCTCGCTGAAGCGGCTCAAGACCGGCGTCATCGACCTTTTCTACCAACACCGGGTCGACCCGGACGTGCCGATCGAGGATGTGGCCGGTGCGGTCAAGGACCTTATCCAGGAGGGCAAGGTTAGGCACTTCGGCCTCTCGGAGGCGGCAGCGCATACAATCCGGCGCGCGCATGCGGTGCAGCCCGTCGCCGCCCTCCAAAGCGAGTACTCCCTTTGGTGGAGAGAACCCGAGACAAAGGTGATGCCCACCCTCGAGGAGCTTGGGATCGGCTTCGTTCCCTTCAGCCCGCTGGGCAAGGGCTTCCTCACGGGCAAGATCGACGAGAGCACCACATTCGACAGCAGCGACTTCCGGAACACCATCCCTCGCTTCAGCCCAGAGGCCCGCAAGGCGAACCAGGCCCTGGTCAACGTGGTCGGCCAGATTGCTCAGCGGAAGGACGCAACGCCCGCCCAGATCGCGCTGGCATGGGTCCTCGCTAAGAAGCCCTGGATCGTCCCAATTCCAGGCACCACGAAGCTGCATCGCCTGCGGGAGAATGTCGGGGCGGCCGCCATCGAACTCACCGAGGGCGATCTCCGCGACATCGAACACGCTGCTTCGCAGATCACGGTGCAAGGACATCGGTACTCCGAAAGCTCGGAGCGAATGGTCGATCGCTGACCTTGAGGTGCCAACTCCAGGCGAACGGCCGCCTTGAACAGTCCGCGTCCGCCGTGTTGTTCGGATGCAAGAGCCTCGAGTTCTTACCTTACTTTGCAGAAGTTCTCGGCTCGTTTTGTGCCGGACCCGTTTCTTTCAAGAAAAGCCGTCGTTTCCGCAAAGTGAGGCAAAAGAAATTTGGGCTGAATCGCGCCAGTTTTGACGCTCGCATGGTCCGCAGACGTGTCCGTCTCGCGACGATTAACGCCGGCCGCCTTTCTGCGGCCCTCGATGAATGACGCCGTTTGCAAGTTAATTGGTACCGTCTGCCAATTACATGACCAGTCTTCTGCGGTATGCTGTTTTCACGATTGGCTCGCCTAACCAATAGCAAACCATGAAAGCTCAAACCGATCATTTCCGCGTCAGCAGCCATGCGCAGGATCGCATCAAGCTCCCGGGCGTCTTCTGGGCAGGGCTGAAATCCATCGGCCTCACCCCGGATGCCATCCTTCGTCGCAGCAATCTGCCGCCCACGGTCTACAGCGGGGAGAGCTTTGTGACCACGGCCCAAAACTTCTCGATTTGGCGGGCCATTCGCGAGCTGTGCAACGACCCTACGATGGGCTGGAAATTCATGAGCCAGGTCGAAACCGACCAGTATCATCCCACCCTGCTCGCCGCCCTGCACGCCCGGACCTATCGCGAATCCATCGAGAGATTGGCGCGCTACAAACAGCTTTGCAGCGCCGAAGAATTTCGGATCACCCAAAAAGGCGATGAGATTCTGGTCGAGGTCTCCTGGCCCTTTGCCGGGGGAGAGCCAGCGCCGGTGTTATTGCTCGATGCGGTTTTCGCGCTTGTGACGGAACTTGGCCGTCGCGGCACAAAGACGCGGCTGCATCCCAAGCGCATCGAACTCACGCGACCGGTTGAACCTGAGAATCGCTTCGAGGAATACTTTGGCTGCCAGGTGAAATATCGTGCTACCCGCGATGCGCTTGTTCTGCGCGCTGCCGACCTGGAACTTCCTTTCGCCACGCACAACGATGAACTCCTGCAAATGCTCGCGCCCCAGTTCGAACATGCGCTGAAGGAGGGGCGCGCGAAGCAGAGCATCATTGAGCAGGTGAAGTGGGTGCTGAAGCGTCTGCTGGCCGGCAGCCGGCCCGACCTCGTCATGGTCGCCAAAGAGCTGGGAATGGGCGAGCGCACCCTCCAACGCCGCATCACCGACGAAGGAACCACCTTCCGGCAACTGCTCAACGAAACCCGCCATGAATTGGTCCGGCAATATCTGGGCACTGCGTCGGTTGGGATCACCGAAGCGGCCTTTCTCGTCGGCTTCGAAGATCCGACTTCGTTTTACCGCGCGTTCCGCTCGTGGGAGGGCACCACGCCCGCCGAATGGCGCGCCGCGCATCAACGGCGCATGGCCAAACGAGGCTGACGCCTCGGCACAGTCAACCCTCTGACGCCCGGCACAGCCGCTGCGGCGTGCGGGCTTTCCCTGCTTTAATCGATCGAACCAAATGAAAATACTTATTATCAAGACTTGGTTGGATTTCGTCGCACGCAGCAGACTGCGACTGCAATTACCCCCCGCCTTTCACACCTCCGAACGGTTGTCGCCTTCGGCTAGTGTTTTGTCGTCCATTACTGGTTACGTACACGAACTTCTCAGGCATCTTTGGTCAGCACGCTTGGCTCGTCCAACGCGAAACAGACCCAAGCAAAGTCAGGCAGGTCACACTTCCGAGCAATTGAAGTAAGCAGATGAACGAGCGGCTCAGCCGCAAGAAAGTTCAAGGTTACTCTTTATGGGAAAAAATAAGCAAGCAACTGGATCGAACACTCATGATCTCCGAGCCTTCAGTCGCCGTGATTTTTTAGCTAGTGCAGCCCTTATCGGGGCAGGATTGGCCGGCGGGCCATTGTTGCGGGCCTCATCATCGGAGCAGCCGAAGGAAATCAATAAAATGAAAACACGAAAACTGGGGAGATTAGAAGTCTCGGAATTGGGAGCTGGGTGCATGAGTATTAGCGCCAACTACGGACCTCCCGCACCCAGAGACCAAGGTATTAAGGTCATTCGAACAGCCTATGAGAAAGGCGTCACGTTCTTTGATACCGCCGAGGTTTACGGCCCGTATACAAACGAAGAGCTTGTCGGAGAAGCGCTCGCGCCTTTCCGCGACAAAGTCGCTATCGCCACCAAGTTCGGTTTCAACCTTGAAGGTGGCGCGGGCGGTCTTAATAGCCGGCCAGAGCACATTAAGAAAGTGGTCGAAGCGTCACTTAAGCGCCTTAAAACCGACCGCATCGACCTCTACTACCAGCACCGGGTAGATCCAAACGTGCCGATCGAAGATGTGGCTGGTGCGATCAAAGATCTCATCAAAGAGGGAAAGGTTTTGCACTTCGGCCTCTCTGAGGCGAGTGCACGAACAATCCGCCGAGCGCATGCTGTTCAACCGGTTGCAGCAATTCAGAGTGAATACTCGCTTATGGAAAGAGCTCCGGAACAGAACGGCGTGCTTAAAACGTGTGAGGAGCTGGGAATCGGCTTCGTCCCATGGGGCCCACTGGGAATGGGCTATCTAACTGGGAAAATGGATGCTCACACGAAGCTCGACCCGAAAACGGACCTTCGATCCGGGTTCGATCGCTTTAGTCCTGAAAACCTTGCAGCAAATATGCCGGTTGTTGACCTGGTCAGACGATTTGCGGAAACGAAAAATGCAACACCATCTCAAATTGCACTCGCATGGCTGATGGCGCAGAAGCCATGGATTGTCTCAATCCCGGGTACACGCAACATAGATCACCTGAACGAGAACTTAGGAGCAATCAATGTTCAGCTGACACCTGCGGATCTTCGTGAGATCGACACTGCTTTCTCTTCAATCAAAGTGCACGGTGGCCGGATGAATGAAGAACAAATGAAGGTGGTTGACCAAACAGAGTGATCAGTGGTTCGGAAGAGGAGTGGAGCACTTGAAGTCGCCTGAACGCTCCTGGGTGGTGCGGCGCTCGCCCAGGGCGCCTCTGTGCTTTATAGCCTGCGCCGACTCGATCGCCAGGCTATCGTTTTTCTCATGTCCATCCCTGAGACAACGTCTGCCGAAGCCTTCGAACGCTATGTGGGCGGGAATTGTTTGCAGGCCAGTCGCGGCGAAGCATGGCGGGACATCAAAGCCTGGATCGTCGTTCCGCCGCGCAGCGTCGATGCAGTTCCTCTTCCGGCTGTCAGTGAGCCATTCCTCGCATGGGTCATGTCAGGTGAGGCCGAGTTTCAGGAGCGGGAAGGCAACCAACCATGGACCACTCATTGCATCAGGAAAGGCTCTTTCTTTCTGACGACAGGAGGCGGGCCCTATGATTGCCGCTGGAAAGCACTGACTCCCGAGCCGTTTGAAAGCATGTTCGTGTTCGTTGAGCTGCCGCTCCTTCAACGCGCTTTGGATGAAGTCTTCGGAGCCAATGCCGTTTACGCTCGGCTACGGGACCTGTCAGCGTTCAACGATGTTGCTTTGGATTCCTTGATGGAACAGTTGCGCGATGAGTTGATGCGCCGAAAGGCGAGTCCGCTTTTCGTGCAGGGCATCGCGCAGGCGATCGCCATCCACCTTGCTCGAAACTATGCCGACCTGGTCAAAGAACCGCATAGCAGCAGCCCGTCACTGCCTGGCTACAAACTCCGCCAAATCAGGGACTGGATGGCCGAACACGTCGCCGAAGAGTTCAGTCTCGACCAGTTGGCGGCACAGACCGGGTTGAGCAAGTTTCACTTTCATCGCTTGTTCAAAAGCGCGACGGGTGTTTCACCTTCGCGGTATCACATCAATTTGCGAATGGATGCCGCCCGACGACTGCTGCGCGAAACGAAGCAGAGCATTGTGGTCGTTGCCCTTGAGGTGGGCTACACGAATCCCAGCCATTTTGCGCGACTCTTCCGCCGGGAAACCGGCCTTTCTCCAGGCGACTACCGTCGGCAGCGTTAAATCCTCCGCATGAATTTCGGAGACATCCAGCGCGGTTGGAGGCTGTGATGCACTTTCCCGGAGGGAAATCTGAAAATAGGTCGGCATCGTTGTTCCTGATATAACGGGTAGCCGATTTTCAATGGCGCAGCCATTTCAGCTACAGCAGCCGGGGGTTGATCCCGCCCTGGCGGGAGACACCCCCGGTTTTTGGTAATAAAGAAGCCGATCCTGAAGGGATCGCAGCTATGCGCTGGAAGTAGCTGCGATCCCTCCGGGATCGATTCGTCATGATATGGAACCTGGGGTACGCTCGTCCCTCGCTTACCCCCGGCTGCTGTGGCTTTAATGGCTTCGCCATCCGCCATTCTCCGCATGACAGATCCAGGCCCGCGCGCGGTTTCGAGCAATATCGCAATAGGTCGAGCAACGGCGGGCGCGCGGCCTCGCCCATGCAGGGTAAGCTCGCCCTGTCAACCCAAGGACAAAATTCAAATCATGAGCAATAACCTCGAAGGAAAAGTCGACGTCAAAGATCACGATGTGAATCACGGCTCCACCAAGCTGGACCGCCGTAAATTCCTGGTCGCGGGGTTAGGCTTGGCCGCCGCCCCATTGCTGCCTCGTGTGGCCACCAGCGCATCAGCCGCAGAGACGGGCGTGCCACTCGGCAAAAATCCGATCTCGGTCCGCGCTTATGGCGCTACCAGCCCTTTAGGACCGCTGCAAATCGAGCGCCGCGCCATCGATCCTAACGATGTCCTGCTGGATGTGCTGTATTGCGGGATTTGCCATTCCGATATTCATACGGTCCGGGGCGAGTGGGGACCGGCTCGCTATCCCTGCGTTCCCGGGCACGAAATCATCGGAAAAGTGCAGGCGGTGGGAAGTGTGGTAACGAAGTTCAAGGTTGGCGGACATCGGCGGTGTGGGCTGCATGGTCAACTCCTGCGAGAACTGCGAGGCCGACCGCAAACAGAACTGCCTCAAAGGCGCGACCTTCACCTACGACTCTCCCGATCCCGCGGGAGGCGGGCACACCTTCGGCGGCTATTCGGAGAGGGTGGGAGCGAGTCGTGAACAAAGATGTCCGGTATCGGTTCGTCATCGATCTGGCTTCGCCGAAGGCGGCCGCATGACCGAGGTCCGTTTGGGAAGCTCGTCGTTGCTATCCAAAGAGTAACAAAGCTGAAACCAATCAAGGAGGTCTAAAATGACAACATGGTTGAAAGACGAATTACGTAAGATTGCCGATGCCGACGACCTGCACATCTCGCCCTTCCGGGAAGACGGAGTTACTTACGGCACGCCTACCTGGATTTGGTCTGTGGCGGTCGCTAGCAATCTCTACGTGCGCGCCTACCACGGACAGAAATCGCGTTGGTATCAGGCCGCGCTGCGGCAAAAGGCCGGGCGGATCACCGCCGCTGGCATGACTAAGGAAGTCACCTTCGAACCGGTTGGCGGACCGATGAACGACCTCATCGACGATGCCTACCGGACAAAGTATCGCGGCAGCCCCTATCTGAATCCGATGATCGGAACCCGCGCCCGCTCCGCCACCGTCAAAGTCGTCCCTCGTGCCTCAGTGGCCGATTTGCAAACCCCAAACCGCACTGCGCCAAAATGAAAACAAGCGAAGAAAATGTGAAACAACAGAAGTCGAAAAACGGCCAAAGTGATACCACTTCATGGAACCGCCGTGGCTTTTTGAAAACGGGAGCCGCTTTGGGAGCTGTGCTGTGTGCAGGATCTGCGTTCGGCAATTCTGGAGCCGGACAAACTTTTCCCTCCTCGCAGAATGGCTCGACCTCGCCCTTGATTAGCAGTCGCCGTACCTTGGGCTCCGGAAAAAGCGGCATGGAAGTATCTGCGCTCGGATTTGGCTGCATGGGCTTGAATTACCATCGCGGCGTTCATCCCGACAGAAAGGCGATGATCAAGCTGGTCCATCAAGCGGTGGAGCGTGGTGTGACACTCTTCGATACCGCCGAAACCTATGGTCCGTTTGTGAATGAGGAACTCACGGGTGAAGCCCTGGCCCCCTTTCGAAAGGAAGTATTGATCAGCACAAAATTCGGTTTCAAATATGAAGGGAACAAATCCGTCGGTCCCGACAGTCGCCCGGAGAGTATCCGGCAGGCAGCCGAGAATTCTCTCAAGCGACTCAGAATCGAAGTCATTGATCTATTTTACCAGCATCGGCTCGATCCCAACGTGCCCATCGAAGACGTTGCCGGGACGGTAAAAGACCTCATCAAGGAAGGCAAAGTGAGACACTTCGGTCTTTGTGAAATCGGACCAGAAACCATTCGCCGCGCCCATGCGGTGCAACCTGTCACCGCGATTCAAAGCGAATATCATTTGATGTGGCGGGAACCCGAAGCCGAAGTGCTTCCGGTTTGTGAGGAGCTTGGAATCGGCTTTGTTCCCTACAGCCCGGTGAACCGCGGCTTTCTCGGGGGCGCCATCAACGAATACACCCGATTCGATTCCGGAAACGACAACCGCAACATCCTGCCCCGGTTCACACCGGAAGCGATCAGAGCCAATCTGGCGATCGTGGAAGTGCTCAATCGCTTCGGCCGGACCCGAGGAGCCACCTCGGCGCAGGTCGCCATAGCCTGGCTGCTTGCCAGGAACCCGTGGATCGTGCCCATTCCCGGCACCACCAAGCTGGCTCATCTGGAGGAGAATCTGAGGACAGTGGATTTCGCTCTCAGAGCCGATGAAATCCGCGAACTCGAGGCCGCCGTTTCAAAGATCAAAATCGTGGCCGACCGCTATCCGGCTTCAGAACAAAAACAGATTTCACGCTAACCCGATAAAAAACTCATCATGAATATCTCCTTCGAAAACCAAGTTGCATTAATTACCGGCGCGGCTTCCGGATCGGGCCTCGCGGCCGCCAAAGCCTTCGCCGCATCAGGGGCGTCGGTGGCGATGGCGGACTGGAACGAGGCGGCCGCGCAAGCCGCCGCCGCAGAACTGGCCGCGCAAGGTTACAAAACCCTTGCCATCCAGTGCGACGTGTCTGACGACGCCAAGGTGGAAGCGATGGTGGAGCGGACGGTCGCCACCTTTGGCCGATTGGATGCCGCCTACAACAACGCCGGCGTTCAAAACATTGTGGCGAACGCTGCTGATCAAACTCGCGAGGATTTCGATAAGGTGACTGCCATCAATCTCGGTGGAGTCTGGAGTTGCATGAAGTTCGAGCTGAGCCAGATGCAGAAGCAAGGCAGCGGCGCGATTGTGAACTGTTCATCGATTGGCGGACTTGTGGGTTCTCCCGGACGAGGAACCTATCACGCGGCGAAGCACGGTGTGATCGGCCTGACCCGGAGCGCGGCTCTGGAATACGCGGCAATGGGCATCCGCATCAACGCGGTCTGTCCCGGCATCATTCACACGCCGATGGTTGACCAGATGATCGCCGGAGGCCAGGCCGAAGCCCTTGATGAAATGCTGAAAACAAGCGTCCCCATCGCCCGCCTGGGCCGTCCCGAGGAGATCGCCGACGCAGTCCTCTGGCTGTGCAGTTCCGCCGCCAGCTTCGTCATCGGTCAAGCCTTGGCCGTGGATGGAGGATTCACCGTTCACTAACGGCCGGAGGTGGAAAATGAAAATCCTCTTCACGGCCTTGACCACGCTTCTCATGACAACGCTAGCTTATTCCCAAGCCGATAAAACAGCGGCTTCACCGAAATCAAACGCCCTTCCGTCAGCTCTGACGTTTGAGGACGTCCGTGCGGTCTCGCCCGCACTCGAGCGATACACACAAGGCCCTCTTTTGGGCGATCTGTGGAAGCGTCCCGATTTGTCGCCGCGAGACCGTAGCATTGTGACTTTGGCGGTTCTGATCGCACGCAATCAGACGATCGAAATGCCGTATCATTTCAACCTGGCGCTCGATAACGGCGTCAAGCCAGGCGAGATTTCCGAGATCATCACGCATCTCGCGTTTTACTCAGGCTGGGCGAATGCCATGTCGGCGGTTGCCGTCGT
>DATDAX010000067.1:0-6317 GCA_036525175.1 Terrimicrobiaceae bacterium
CAATGAACACAGCAACAGCATCAGAAACACGAACAAGCGGCGCATCGGTGAGAGCGGCACAGACAGGTGACCCAGCCTATCAGGCTTATCGCGTCCTTCAGGCCGGTTTCATTGCAGCGCCGATCCTCGCGGGACTCGACAAATTCTTCAACGTTCTTGTCAACTGGGAGCAATACCTCGCGCCCTTCGTCGGAAACCTGATCGCTCCGGGCCTCTTTATGGCCGTTGTGGGGGTGGTCGAGATCGCCGCAGGCATCGGGGTCGCTATCAAGCCACGAATTTTCGCTTACGTCGTCGCAACCTGGCTCGTGGGCATCATTCTCAACCTGCTCATACTTCCCGGCTATTTCGACGTAGCGCTACGTGATCTGGGCCTCGCCCTCGGCGCGCTGGCACTCGGCCGGCTCAGTCAGAAGTACGACCGCCGTTGAAGACGGAACTAAACAATCACTCGCAAACCTCAAGCGGCAACGGCGTGATTTCTCACACGCAAGGAGCAAAAGCACAAATGACGAACTACGATTACTTGATTATTGGCGGGGGAATGACCGCCGCAGCCGCGGTGGATGGCATCCGCGAAGTCGACCCGACCGGCGGTATCGGGATGATCAGCGCGGAGCCTGACGCTCCCTATAACCGGCCTCCCCTCTCGAAAGCGCTTTGGAAGGGCAAACCCCTTGAGAGCATTTGGCGCAAGACCGAGGCCAAACGGGTAGGGATGCACCTGGGTCGCGTGGTCAGACAGATTGATCCGAGCGAAAAACGTGTCGTGGACGATACGGGAGATGTTTTCACTTACGAGAAGCTGTTGTTAGCCACGGGCGGCAGGCCTCGACGCCTTCCATTTGGTGACGACCAAATCATTTACTTCCGCACGCTCTCGGATTACCGGCGTCTTCGCGCGCTTACCGAGACCGGACGCTGCTTTGCAGTCATCGGTGGCGGCTTTATCGGTTCGGAGATCGCTGCGGCCCTGGCCATGAATGGAAAGGAAGTGGTGATGATCTTTCCTGAGCAGAATATCGGAGAACGCGTTTTTCCGAGGGATCTCTCTCAGTATGTATCCGGCTTCTATAAGCAAAAGGGGGTCGAGGTATTAGCGGGCGAAAAGATTGTCGCTCTGGAAGCGCGCGGCGACCAGCGTGTTTTAACAACCGCGACCAGGGGACAAATCCTCGTTGACGGCGTGGTGGCGGGCGTTGGTCTAGAGCCCAACATCGAGCTTGCCCAATCAGCGGGACTAAGGACGGAGAATGGAATCGCAGTGGACGAGTTCCTGCGCACGGACTATCCGGACATCTATGCCGCAGGAGATGTTGCCTCATTTTACAGCCCTGCCTTGGGAAAACGCCTCCGCGTCGAACACGAAGACAACGCCAACTCAATGGGACGATTGGCGGGCCGGAACATGGCGGGCTTGAACGAGCCCTACAATCACCTGCCCTCCTTTTATTCCGACATGTTCGAGCTGGGATACGAAGCGGTCGGCGACGTGGATGCACGCCTGGAGACATTGGCCGACTGGAAGCGGCCTAACGAAGAAGGCGTGGTCTATTATCTAAAGCACGCCCGCGTGCGCGGCGTTCTGTTGTGGAATGTGTGGGGGCAAGTGCAGGCGGCCCGTGAGCTGATCGCGGAGTCTGGACCATTGACAGCCAAGGATCTCGAAGGACGGTTGCCGGCGCAGAGCAAAGCGTAGTTCGGCGCATGGTTGAAAACTGACGAGAGGAAAGCAATGAGCACTATTATTACTGATAAAACAACAGGAGGTAATACGAAGCTGAACGGGCTCGAACAGCTCAAGAGGTTCACGACCGTTGTCGCCGATACAGCTGACTTCGAAAGCATCCGCGAGTTCAAACCGCAGGATGCGACGACGAATCCCAGTCTGGTTTACGCAGCGACGCAGAAGGTGAACTACAGTCATTTCCTCGAAGAAGTGCTGGTCGATCGCAGAAACTCAGGTCTCGTGGGCGCCGCACAGATGGAGGATATCATCGATCGCCTTTTGGTGCGGTTCGGCGGCGCGATGTTGGAAATCGTGCCGGGTCGGGTCTCGACGGAAACCGATGCTCGCTTCTCTTTCGACGTGCAAGGTTCGATCAGGAAAGCACAACGTCTGGTCAAGCTCTATGAGGAACAAGGAATCGATCGCGAGCGTGTGCTCATTAAGATCGCTTCCACATGGGAAGGAATCACGGCGGCAGAGCAATTGCAGAAGGAAGGCATCAATTGCAATATGACGTTGCTCTTCTCGCTCCCTCAGGCCGTGCGGGCTGCGGAAGCAAAGGTGCAACTCATTTCGCCATTCGTCGGACGAATTTACGATTGGTTTAAGGCCGCGAAGAAGCGCGATTACTCCGGCGCGGAAGATCCTGGCGTGCTGTCGGTGCAGGAAATCTACACGTATTACAAGCACTTCGGTTACGAGACAGAAGTGATGGGCGCAAGTTTTCGCAATGTCGGCGAGATCCACGAGCTGGCGGGCTGCGACTTGCTCACGATCAGTCCCGAATTGATGAAACAGCTTTTCGAATCCTATGGACCGGTCGTGAGAAAGCTGACTCCCGAGAAGGCGCGAAGAGCTCACGTCAAACGACTGAAGCTAGACGAGAAAAAGTTCCGTTATCTTCTTAACGAAGACGCAATGGCGACTGAGAAAACCGCGGAAGGCATTCGTAAGTTCGCGGCCGATATTGCCAAGCTAGAGAAGCTAATCGCCGGAAAGATTAAATTACGCTAGGGCTATGCGATTGTCAAAATAGGGCCGTTCGATTCCGGAGACGTGCCTCGGCTCGCCAGTGTGGTCGCATCGCAAGAGATCGGATCGCGGAACGAATATTCGTGCAATTTGTATGAAACTAACTCTCTACAGAAAGGCAGGCTGTCCTTGGTCAGCCGCAGTGATGGGCTTCTTGAACGAGCTAAACATCCCCTACGAGACCAAGAATGTGACGAGCAATCCTGTTTACGCAGAGGAATTGAAGGCGGCATCGGGACAATGCATAAGTCCAAGCCTCGATATTGACGGCACGATGCTGGCGGACGCCAGCGTGGAGGATGTGGCAAAGGTTCTTGAACAGCGAGGACTAATCATTTAGTAAGGCCCACTAATGCTCGGTGTCAGTGTAGCCCTGCGTCGGGCGTTGCTGTTTGGTCACGCCGCAGCCCAGCTAGACCGTTATGCGAAGCTTAGCGGGAATGTTATTCTCGCCAGTGGCTCGTTTCAGTTCTGCCAGCTCTTTCACGCGGATCGCCGCAGCGCCCCGGATTGGAAAATGCCTCTTCCAGCGTCATCATTCTTTTGGAGCCTACAGGACAGTTAAGGATCGTTTCGTCCTGCTCTGTATCGCGATGATCGCGTAAACGGGGATCCCCCCGACCGGCCACGGGGAAGCGTTCTCCTTGCCTGTAATCGGTAAGGCGCCTCATCTTGCCGGGAGGTTCACAATCGAACCATCTTTCGAGGTCATTACGTCCGCACCTGGCCCATGAGTAGGGCCTCACCGGGGCCGTAAATCACGGTGAAACCAGAGCCACTGCCCCACGTAGAGATCGGGTAAGGCGGCGGTTCGCCGAGCACCGCTTCCGGGCTATTCCAGTTATTGGCGCACCAGACGTTGCCAGCCGGATCGATCACCACGTCGGTCAAGTCGCTCTACGATTGGTGTTCATGCACAACTCTGCCAGCTTTGCACTTGCGTGCCAGCCAATGTCGACTCTCACCACGATTCAACTGCGCGAGCAGGCGGCGCGATAAAATGGCTCGTTTGTTCCAAAATCAAAACCGTCCGCTGATGTAGGTGAGGGTCGCGAGGCTTGCTGCAACGGCGGCGTCGGCGGTAGCCCTCAGAGCCATGGCCTGTGCCAAAGAGGTGGGGGCTGCGAGAACATCCTGAATCGGTGTGATGCCGAGATCAAAACTCGCCATGAACGAGGCCGCCGTCAATTCCTGCAAGCTGGCGAGCCCAAATCGCTGCAAGAACGTTCTGGTTGGGCGAAGCGCAGACGGCCGTCGCTCCCTGCGAATTCCTCCACAAGGTTGAGATCTCGAAGTTTCACAATCAGGCCGCGTTTATCTGCGTCGAAGATGCGCTCGATTTCCGCCTGGCTGATCGGCTGCTTAAAGGCGACGCAGGCGAGCACTTCGAGTGTCGCAGTGCTAGAAAAAGACTAACCGCTCGCAGTGGTCTGTTCGCTCAAATATGCGGCCAGTTCCTTGTTGGGGACCTCTGTAGTGAGAAGGGAAACCACTCCGTTAATAATGCGGAGCTGAAGACCGACCAGGAGCTGCCCCAATTGCGAGGCGATTCGATTTTCGCGGACGCCGAATTTGCCGAACTCCGTCGGCGCGTCCAGATCGGAGTGAATAGGGCGAGGCAAAGAATGCCTTGGCAAGAGCGGTATTCTTCAATCGTCTGGGTGTTGCGGAGCTTCGAAAATCAGCGCTATCGGGCCAGTGGTTTGACCCTGGTGGTCGCAGCGATCATCCTCTGGAACACGGTTTATTTGGGCCATGCAATCGACGACCTCAAAGCGCAAGGTGTGCCGGTTGATGACAACCTGCTTGAGCACCTATCGCCTCTCGGCTGGGAACATATCAATTTGACTGGCGATTACGTCTGGCGTCAGAACCGACGTATTGGAAAGCGGCAAATTTTGACCTCTCCAACCCGTTCATGTTTCTTAACGTACGATTTTTTCCGTTTCGTGACGTGAAGCGCGCCAGCGCATCGCATTCATCGTCTGCTTGGCGGTCAGTACGAAGTGAAGCAGCCTGCCGAGCTGATTGCCTACGCGGGAGGCTTGCTCAGGGAAGTGCTACTACCGGCCAGGAGCGGAGGAATGCCACGGTTCGTGGTTCAGATCGACGTGGCTCTAGGAACTCCCTGTCCGCTTCCCAGAACGTGACTCGGAACAAGAACGCACACGCTCCTCTTGCTAGAGCCCCGAGTTGCCCAAGATGCGCTCGATGACATCCTCCTGGTCGATGAGCGAAACGATACGCGGGGGACAAAAAATGTTGCGTGTTCGGCAATATCCGGACGGCGAGCGCAGAGAGTTTCTTGTAAAATAGTTTGTTGCAGCGTCATCGAACAACAAAGCGGCTCCTTCGTCGCGGGGTAGAAACCCCTAAAGAACGTTTATTCGTCGAGGCTTTTCTTCTTCCAAAGAACGTCTACACTGCTGTTGATGAGGTTCTAGTTGGGCTGGGACGATCAGATCTCTTGGGCAATTGGAACAACTGCATCGAAAAGCATGACGAGCCTCCGCTTCGAGCCGGAACCTCGATTTACGAAAGTGTTCATCTGCGAGGGAAGAGCGTCTTTTTTGATAGTATTCAAGACGTGCTTGATGGACTCTTTCAGCTAGATCAAGGGAAACTTTACAATCGCTATACTCCCATTGGGCTCTGCGCTCTCTTTCGGACGTACCGAGCAACATTGTGATTATCGTTCGGAATGACTGATAAAGTGTCGCTTGACTTGCAAAGTCCGCATGAACACTTTCCCCGAGACTGATGTAAGCTCTCTTGATCCAAACCGAGAGCAGATCATCAGCATGGTGAGACAGCTCTTGAAAGGTGGCAATCCTGGGATCCTGAGCACGGTCGATCAAAGTGGCTTCCCGCAGTCGCGCTGGATGGCTACGATGTCGTTCGATGACTTCCCAAACTTGTACACCTTAACCGCCGCCAACAGCCGAAAAGTTGGGCAAATCAGGGAGCATCCCATCGTCCAATGGATGTTCTCCAATCACGACTTAAGTTTCATCGTGAATCTGAGTGGCAGGGCCGAGGTGTTCTTGCGTGACGCGGAAACAATGAAGCAGGTATGGAAGCAAATTACTGACAAATCACGCGCCTTTTTCCTCTCTGCGGAGGGTTCGGGTTTCGCGGTGCTTCACACGAAGGTTGAAACGATCGAATGCACCATTCCGCGAAAGATGCTCAGATTCTTGATCGAGCCCGGAGAGCTAAGTTCGGGTTTCGGCCCAGCGCAGAATTTCGCGGCCGGTGGTAGCAACTCCTGAGTGTCCCAGGCTAACAGGATGAAGGGGAAGTTAGCTGACGGGCCTCCTCGGAAACCGGCGGGGTGGGCAGTCCCAAAATGGTGCAAAGGAAAGTGACCGGAAGCACCATTACTGGTTTCCGTATGTCGAGCCCGTCCTGAATGGCCGGTCGGAGCGGGTCTACACACAAAACTCGCTCCGGCTCGCGGTCGGCTTTTTCGCGGGGACTTGTTCTGGCGGTGGATCTCTGGGGCGGTTCTCCGGCACTGCGGATTTCAGTCGGTTCGCCGCCAGCCGCTCTACCG
>DATDAX010000068.1:0-17247 GCA_036525175.1 Terrimicrobiaceae bacterium
GTGATCCTGTTCCGCGAGCTTCCAGGTGCGGGGGGAGATCCTAGGCCACTTTACATTTACCTCTGCCTTGTTTACCAAACCCTACCTCTGTGAACAATCCGGACTTTTCTGTCGTCGTTCCTCTCTTCAATGAGGCCGATAATGTCGCGCTTCTCCAAAAAGAGATCTCCGTAGCGCTTGGCGAATGCGACTATGAACTGATTCTTGTGGACGACGGTTCGACAGATGGCACCGCTTCGCGCATCCGTCGCGACATGAATGTGAGAGTGTTTCGGCTCATGAGGAATAGCGGCCAAAGCGCTGCGATGCTTGTGGGAATGCGCGCCGCAAGGGGCGAGTCCGTTGTGCTGCTGGACGGTGATCTGCAGAACGATCCAAGAGACATTCCCAGGCTGCTTTCCGAAATTCAACGTGGTGCGGATCTCGTTTGCGGCTATCGCGTGCGACGCAAGGACAGCCTGGTCAAGAAACTGAGCAGCCGTATTGCCAATTTCGTGCGCAGTCGATTCGTAGGCGATGGCGTTCGTGACACGGGCTGCACGCTGAAAGCCATGCGCCGCGTCTGCGTCGACGCGCTTGTGCCGTTCAAAGGCGTTCATCGATTCATTCCTGCGCTCGTGAAAAACGCGGGCTTCAAAATCGTCGAAATCCCCGTTAATCACCGACCGCGCCAGTTTGGTGTGAGCAAGTACGGCTTGGGCAATCGCGCCATACGCGCGACGCTCGACATGTTTGGCGTACGCTGGTTGCAGTCGCGCAGTCTGAATCTTGTCGCCGACGAATGGGAGGAGTTCAAAGCGTCGAAACCCTCACGGGCCGCCTCGTAGCGCGTGCATGCCGTCGTCGGGCGGGCGATCCCAAAAGTAGCGCTTCAAAAGGACCTTTAGAGTGGCCGTAAGCGGCACGGCGAGGAGCGCTCCCAAGAGACCTCCCAGTATCAAGCTCCATCCGAGCACGGAAATGATGACGGTGAGCGGATGCAACCCAACGGACTCTCCGACGATCTTAGGCGCGATAATCATGCCATCGATATTATTTGCGGCGAGAAAGATGATGGTTACGAGTACAGGATGCCACCAGTCACCGAACTGTGCAGCGGCTATGATGACCGCCGGAATCCAGCATATCATCATGCCCAGATATGGGATCAGACCAAGTAGTCCGACCATCAGACCGATGAGCAACGAAAATTCGAGCCGCACGAAAATCAAAAGACAAAGACCAATGAGCAGCCCGTCGATCAGGCTTACGAGCAGCTGGCCTCGGAAAAAGTTGATAAGATAGTTGTTGATTTCATTGAGCAGCGAAACAATCTCGCTTTTCAGGGGAGACGCCCGCAATGGGAGGTAGTTGCTCCAATTTTGAGAAATCGAATGGCCTTCCTTGAGGAAGAAAAACAAGAAGATTGGAACCAGGATGAGGCTGAGCAGAAACCCGAAAACTCCAAGAAATCCTCCGACGCTCTTTTGAAGGAACTGACCCGTAGCCACTGCGATGTCGGGAAGCTTCTTTTGCAGCCACGCGATACCTTCATCAATCGCGGTGGCGATATAGCCGCTGAAAGCCGTCGGACGTGTCACCGAATCCTCAGGCCTTTGGAAGATCGGCAACTCGCTCAATCGCTTGGCGTTTTCTATTGTTTTGCTGATGAGGGCCTGCGCACGCTCCGTGTATTCCGGCATATGCGTCGCGAACTGCTGCCCTTGATTTCCTACGGCGGGGATAATGTAGATTAGGATTCCCGCCACCACCGCGATCGATACGGTGAAGACCGTGATCACTGACATGGTGCGCGACAGGCGTCGCCTTTCGAGCCAAGTCACGACCGGGTCCAGCAGGTACGCGAGTATTGCGGCGATGGCGATGGGAATCAAAACGGGCTGAAGGTACGAAATGGCGGTAATGACGAGCCAACCCAACAACGTAACCACAGCACCCATCGCGACGAAAGAGAGCGCCGTGACCGCCGCCCAGAATATTTTCTTCTGGGTAGGCGTTGGTGACATAGTGGCAGATAGCCGAAGAACCGCCGAGAATCCAAGACAAAGAGTAGATGGTGACTGCCGCCCCTCGCGAAGGATTGGCGGTGCACGCAGCGCCAAGTTCGGCTAAGCTCACGCCGATGACTCTTCTCGTTTCATGACATCTGCCATCCCATGAAGAGCCTGTTGCGGTTTCTTGTCTTTGTGGTGATCGTCGCCGCTGTGGTCGCGGGCGTCTATTTGTGGAAGCACACACGGTCTCCGGAAGGTGCAACCGCCGTTCCCGGGGGCGTCGTGGCTGGCAAATCCCTTCTGGCCGCGCTCGACCGCGAGTTCACAGCGCTCGTAAACCGCGTCTTGCCATCCGTCGTCAGTATTGAGGCGATTCCGGACGACTCTGTGGACCCCCGCATCCAAATGTTGCGTTTCCTCCTCGGCGGAAATGAACCCGGCGCCCGCCCCAGTGGATCCGGTGTCATCGTGTCCCAGAACGGGCATGTCGTTACGAACCTGCATGTGGTAAACAATGCCCGCGCCGTGCACGTCCAACTGGCAGACGGCCGCACCTTGCCGGCGAAGTTCGTTGGCGCAGATGGGCCGTCCGACATTGCGCTCTTGAAAATTGAAGCTGACGGGCTGGCGCCATTGCCTTTTGGGGATTCCGATAAAGTGAACGTAGGTCAGATGGTGTTCGCTGTCGGGAATCCGTTGGGGCTACAGGAAACCGTAACCCAAGGCATCGTCAGTGCCAAAGGCAGGCGGGCGCTGAGCGAGGCGGCCAATGAGTTCTTTCAGACGGACGCTGCGGTAAACCCGGGCAACTCCGGTGGGCCGCTCGTGAATCTGGAAGGCGAAATCATTGGAATTAACAACTCGATCTCGCCACAAGGCCAGGGAATCGGCTTTTCAATCCCCTCCAACACCGTGAGACGCGTATTTGAAAGCATTCGGGACCATGGCCGCTTCATACGGCCATGGTTCGGTGCCTACATGCGCTCATTGACTCCTCAGCTTGCCCAACAGCTCGGCCTTCCCGATGCATCAGGCGTATTGATGTTGCTTATCTATGAGGGATCTCCCGCCGAGAGAGGCGGGGTCAAGCCTGGTGATGTAATTATCGAGTTCAATGGCAAACCGATTCGCGACCTTATTGATTTGCGAAATCGGGTTGCGGAGACAGATATTGGGCAGGAGATTGCGATGCGAGTGAGGCGAGAGGGCAAGGAACTGACGTTGAGGACGATTCTGGCCGCCGAGCCGACGAGATGACGCATCAGACTTTCTTTTTGACCGTGCCTTGCTAACGTTAGGATTCGTGCCAACGCCGAACACACATACGCCGATTCCCAGACAGCCGATAGGCGCGACGTTCATCGTTGCGATCAGTCTGATAGGGGCCGTGGCAATCATTCAATTGCTTGCGGTCGCCTGGCACTACATTCCGGTCGTGCGCCAGCAGGTCGCGCAGACCTCCGAATCGCAAGTCACGCGTCAGGATTCCGCAGCCGAATCGGCACAGCAGACTCCGCAACCGACGCCGACCCCTTCCGCCGAAATGCTCAAGACGCAAAAGCTAATAGCCGATGCCGATCGAAGCACACGTGTGGGTGACTTTGAAGCTGCCCTGAACATTCTCGAGGAATTAGGCAAGCTAATGCCCGGTGATCCCAGTGTGCTCCTGCGCAAGGCACAGATTTTTGAGCGTCTCGATCAACCGGCGGAAGCGGTCGTGGTTCTCGAGGAGGCTCTCAAGTATCCGGGGCTTCCGCACGAAGTTCGCACCCAGGCGCAGGCCAAGATCAGTCAACTCTCCCAGGCGCTCGCCGCAGCGCCGAGGGCGAAAGGGGACGTTGCGCCGGCGCTTCCGGACGCCGGCGGTGCAGATATTCGAGATGATATCGGTCTGCAGCCTGGCGCCAGCCTTGGAATTGTCGACGCGCGCTTGCGGGACGGAAAGCCTGGGATGAAGTCGCTCATGCTGGCCGTAAAATCGCGCCCCGGATCATCCATCAACGTGCAGGACGTCAAGATTCACGTCTATTTTTACGAGCAGACGGAGGACAGGGAAGTGGTCCTTACAGAATCCAAGGTCATCCCGCAATGGTTGAGCCCACCGGTGGACTGGACCGCGAATGAGCCTGAGCTGCTTGAAGTGCAATATACGATGCCTGAGAGCGGTCTGCCTGGCAGTGCGGCGGTCAATGGAGCTCCAGGGAGAAAATTCTTCGGCTATATCGTAGGAGTATATTACAACCATGAATTGCAGGACTTCCGCGCGGATCCTGCAAGCGTCGCCAAGGATTTTCCGCTTCAGCTTTATCTCAAGGAAGGCGGAGAATGAATATATTGATCGTTGATGACGAGCCCGGTCTTGCCGCCGGGCTCGCTGGATGGCTTGAGGAGAATGGCTGGGGGGCGCTCGGTGTGGCAACGACAAGTGACGAAGCGGTCGAGTGGATCAATCGCAACGGGCGTGTCGATGTTCTTGTTTGTGACGTCGCGATCGAACCTGCGGATGGATTTACCCTTCGTGAGACCATTCAGCCGCACCTTCCAAAGATGCAGACTATCTTTATTTCTGGCTATGATCTTACGGAGTATGCGGCACGCATGGCAGGATGCCGGTTCCTTCAGAAGCCCGTTAGCGGCGAGGCCCTCGATGGTGCCATTCGCAGCCTTTTTGAAACCGTGCCGGATCCGGCGCCAGCGCCGCTCTCGTCGACCGTCGGGCCGCGGCCGGGCACCCCGCGTCTGGTTGGTGCCGCTCCGAAAGCGGTCACGGCGCGTAGCGCGTCCAGTGCGCTCCCTCCCGCCGGCCGAGCGATCTTGAGGCCAAGGGTTGTCGCCCGTCCCGGCCCGACGCCCTCCGCTAAGGTTCAGAAGGCTGCGGATCCTGTTGCCATGCGGCCTGTGGGGGTCGCGCCCGAGCAGGCTTTGCCACCGGACGAACTCGTGGGAATTGACGTAGGGAACTATCACGTCGAGGCGAAGATCGAACAGGGTTCCCAAGGTCCCATTTACCGGGCCATTCAAAAGAACATGGCTCGGCAGGTTCGCCTCTATACGCTCGACCGGAAGCTCGCTCAAGATCCCTCGGAGATCGAGCGCTTCATGTCAAACGCAAGCGCGAAGGCAAACGTAAGGCATCCTTATATTCTTGCGGTCTACGAAGCTGGTGAGAGCCATGGCTTATACTTTTACTCCTGCGAGTTTGTCGCAGGTCGTTCGTTGAAGTCGATCCGTGAGGCGAAGGATTTCCTGGACGAGCGGACGGCCCTTCAAACGATGAAAGTTGCCGCGGAGGTAATGGCTTATTTTTCGCGAGAGAATATCAGACACAATCTGCTCTCCGAGAATGGCCTGTTTATATGTGCGAACAATCGACCACGGATTGCCAACATCGCCGCGCATGAAGTCGCCAGGGAGTTCGACGTCGCTGAAGAAATGCGGGAGCTCGGCAGGATTGTCAGCGGCGTGCTTCCCGAATCCCGGCAGAGACTGGATGTTCGAAGTTTCGCGAGTTCATTGGCATCCGGTGATACTGCCGCATATCCGGACTGGAGCGCGCTTTTGCAGAAGATTGCGAGTATGGAACCGACGGTTGCTCCCGAAGACGCCTATAAGCTCGAAGCTCAGGAGCAGACGGCCAGTCGCGCTATTGAGACGGCCAGGAGGCGGCAGAAGAGAAGCATGATCATCAGCTCCGCTGTCTCAGTTTGTCTGCTGGGGATGGCGCTCGTTGCTCTCTGGTGGTTCCTCTTCCGCCCCAAGGGAGCCGACGTTCGTGTCTCCAATCGGATGATCGAGGTGCCCGGTGGCGAGTTTATCTATCAGGATGGACAGAAGCTTAGTCTGCCGACATTCCATATTGACGAGTATGAGGTGACGATAGGTCAATACGCTGAGTTCCTTAGATTCCTTGAACAGCATCCCGAGGAAGCTTCGAAGTTCGAGCATCCCTCACAGCCAAAGGGCAAGTTACACGTGCCCGAAGAGTGGGCTGATGAGAACCTCGCAACTGGGCCCATGCCCGGTTATTATACCAGAGCTAAGCAATGGGGAAGATTTCATGATGCTCCACTCGACGTGAATTGCCCTGTTTTCGGAGTGGATTGGTTCGACGCCTTCGCTTATGCGAAGTGGAAGGGCCGCAGACTGCCCACTGAGCAGGAATGGGAAAAGGCCGCCCGTGGAACTCAGGGCTTCAGGTATCCGTGGGGAAACGACGCTGACCCGACCAAGGCAAACAGCGGCAGCGACCTCGATCCCAATCCAAAAAAAGGAGGCGAGAAGGACGGCTACAAGAGGTGGTCACCCGTTGATGCGAAGACGGCAGACAGGAGTCCTTTTGGAGTGCTTGGCATGGCCGGAAACGTTTCAGAATGGACGGACTCGTTTGACGAGGATCCCCGCATGCCTGGCAACAAGCTACCGGTTATTCGTGGTGGAAATTGGAGGAATCAGGACTATAGCGTATCGCGCCGAGTTCTCCTTTTGATAGATCTTCAAGCTGACGATGCACTAGGTTTCAGGACGGCGGCGGATTCCCCAACTCGCAATACGACGAAATGATGGAATGCCCGGACGAAATGCTCGCCCGCTCGGCCGGAAAGCTTGGAGTCAGGCAGGGAAGTCTTCGTAGGCTGTATTCCAGCGAGTCGACGGGTGCGATGCACGTCTATCTGCGGCGAGTTCCAGACAATCGGGAGCATTGCAACGATAGAGGGCAGATGCCGTCGCTGGTCAGCCTTGCGCTGGCCTTGCTGCTTATCCTGACGCTGGCGGCGTCGGCCAACGCGCAGGTGCAGGTGGATGTCGCCCTGAAACGATCTCTTTATATGGTTTACGAACCGCTTATCTGCAATGTGACAATTACGAACCTGAGTGGAGGTACGCTGACCCTCGAAGACACTCCCCGTGAGAAATGGTTCGGTTTTCAGATTGAGACGGTCGATGGCCGCCCCTTGCCACCCATCAATCCCAGCTATCATAATCAGCCTGTCGAGATCGAGCCGGGGCAAAGGCTCGCGCGGTCAATCAACATCACCCCGCTCTATCCGCTTAGCGAGTTTGGGACTTACCGGGTAAGGGCCGCCGTCTATGTGTCGCAGTTGGGAAGGTACTTCGTTTCACCTCAGCTCAACGTCGAGATCACCGAGGGTCGCCAGCTCTGGCAGCAGACGGTAGGCGTCCCCGAGGGCGTCGGCGAAGGAAGAACGAGAACATTCACGGTCCTTGCGCATCGTTTGCCTCGCACCACAATGCTCTACTTGCGGGTCGAGGACAAGGAGGCAGGAATCATCTACTGTACGAGCCAACTTGGACGGTTCATCACCTTTGCAAGCCCTGACATCGAGGTCGATGGGGCAAATCAAATCCACATTCTGCAGAATACGGCACCCAAGGCGTTCTTGTACTCCCATTTTGATGTGAACGGAAAGGTGATCAAGCAGGAGGCCTATCAATCCTATGATTCGAAACCCTACCTTGTGAGAAAACCCGACGCCTCAGTGGCCGTTGTTGGGGGCGTGCCCTATGATCCCAAGGCGACCCCTCCCGAGCAACAGTTGCCAAAACTCAGCGATCGGCCGGTTCCGCTTCCGACCCCTCAAATCAAGGCGAAACCGCAGGAGAAGCGGCCAGAAAATCTACTTTCGCGCTAAGTTCCGGGATTAAATAGCGGTCGGGATCTTTCACTTGCACCTTGATTTGCAGGGTACCCTTTTGACGGTTGGCTTCCGGGGCAATTTCCGCCACGTATCCGTCGTAGATGTGCTCGGGATAGGCTTCGGGTGTAACTCGGCAAATCTGCCCGAGCCACACTTTCGAAAGATCGGCCTCGTTGAGATCGATCTCCACTTGCAGATCGTGCGGATCGGCAACGGCAAGGAGCGCGGTGCTGGGGCCTTTTTCTCCTCCGAAGCTCTGTGGAGAAACCAATTCGTTCTCGTCGGCTAGCTTTTCGAGGACGACGCCGTCGATGGGAGAGCGAATGATGGTCCACGCCAGTTGCCACCTTGCAAAATCCAACAAACCTTGAGCTTCGCGGAGTCCGGCTTCGGCCGCATTGAGTTCGGCGAGCGCGTCGTCGAGTTGCTGCTCAGACTCCACGCGCTGCTCGCGGAGTGTCTTCAGGCGATTGAATCGAGTTCTTGTGATCAGGACGGAAGCCTGCGCGCGGGCGAGTCGCCCTTCGGCTTCTGTGACTCTTGACCGCTGCTCGGAATCATCAAGAAGGACGACGACTTGATCCTTTTTGACCGGGTCGCCCTTCTTCACGCCGATCCAGCGCACGATACCCACAAAACGCGGGCTCAATTCGATTCGCTCGCGGTTGATGATGTATCCGCTTGTGGTGAGCAATACACCGCCTTGATCAGCCGGCGACGGCGAAGCTACCGCAAGCGGTGCAGATGAGACGGCGTCCGCCTGATGAGGCTGGGTCTGGGAGACAAGGCGCTTCGAATCCGAAGCGCGCGGCCAGGCGAACCATGCGGCAGCCAGCAGAATGATGCCAATCGCGATGAAAATCAGGGCGGCGTGGGTGCCGCGGGAGGAACGCTGTTCCTTAGGGATGCGAAGTTTGTCAAGATCGTCGCGTTTCATTCAGTTGGGTGGAAGCGCCTGAGTCTGCCGCTATGTTGCTTTCAGCGCGGAAATCACAGGGAGTCTGGCGGCACGAATGGCCGGCAGCAAGCTCCCAACCAAGCCGACAACGACTGAAAATGCCAGCCCTTGTGCGATAAGCATAGGCGTGATGCGAAAATCGAAGACCGTTTCGCTGAATGTTTCGAAACTAAGGGTTCCCACGCTCCAGCCGTTGAAGATAAGGGAAAAAATGCAGCCGAGGACCCCGCCGAAGAATGCGAGCAGAGCCCCTTCGATGAGAAACCCAGCGAGAATGCTCTTTCTTCGATATCCGAGGACACGAAGCGTGCCAATCTCACGCGTTCGAGCCCCGACGGCCGCATACATTGTATTCATCGCCGCAAACACTGCACCAATAGACATCGTTGTTGCCAGGAAGCTGCCGAGGATCTTTATGAGCTTCACTGCCCCGATCTGTTCCTGATAGTAGTCGACCTCCGGCAATGCGCGAAGCTTGAATCGCTTGTCATTCTCCAATTGCGATACGATCCGCTCGCGGGCATGGTTGCTCTCCGGGCGCAACAACACGCTGGAATAGTTTTCCCGATCGAAGATGGAGCGAGCTTCATTAGCGTCCATCCAGATTTCCGAATCGAAAGCGCTTCGGTTCCCGTTAAAATGCCCAACGACGCTTAGGGTAACTGGACCGGTCTTGAAGGATTCTCCGATCTGCATTCCGGCGAGTCGGGCGGCGAGACGTTCACTGACGACGACCTCGCGCTTTCCCGGAGTGAACCATCGGCCCGTGGTAAGTTGGACCTGCGGTCGCAGAACAGCGCCAAGCGGCGAAACGCCACGGACAATCGCGTTGGCCTCCCCACCTCCTGCTCGCGGGACATTAATGACAAGGCTCAGGTCACTTGAGGCGAGGGGAAGCCCCGACGAATCGCGCTCTATTCCTTGTACGTAGCGGATGATCCGATACTGCTCAGCCGTGATCTGACTTGTCGATTCCGCGGTGGCCCCTCGGCGAACGACGAGCAGGTTACGCGGGTCCCCGGTATTGCCGCTTGATTTTTCCAATCCGACAGCGAGCGACTGTATGACAACATAGACGGCCACCACCAAGGCCGTGCAAAGGACGGTGGCGAGCGTGGCGCGCCATCGGACGAAGACGCTCCTGATGTTGTACGTGAGAGGAAGCTTCATCGCGGTTTGAGTGTGATCGAAAACTAATCGAGCGTTCTGAGGCCTTCGACGACGCTCATTCGCGAGACTGACCAGGCAGGGGCCAGCATGGAGATCACACCAAGGAATCCGCCGATGAGAAACGCAAGCCCGGCGATGCGCGGGGTCAGTTCGAAGACGGGAAAGAAGGCGAATTTTCCCGAGCTGAAGAGGATGGCCGCACCGCCCACTCCAACTATCGCTCCGGCGAAAGCGAGTCCAAAGCTTTCCGCAAGTATACAAGCGACGAGCTGGTGGCGGCGAAATCCCAAGGCTTTCAAGACGGCGAGTTCTCGGAAGCGTTCGCGGATCGCCATGCTCATTGTGCTGGCCGTTACGAGTGCCAGTGTGAAAACGACGACGGTGCAAATGGAATTGATCAGCAAGCTGATATTTCCCCACATGGAAACGAAGCTCATTTGGAAGGCGCGTTCCGTCTCAGCACGGACCTCGGCAGAAGTATTTGCAAACGCGGCGTTGATGCGCCGGAGGAGGTCGGGCACAACCTCGGCGTTTTCCGCTCTCAGCCACCACATTCCCACCCGGCCCCAATTATTCATGGCCTCATCAAGATATCTGTGGTGGAACCACATGTTTGTGTCGTCAATGGTACCTTCGTAGATCCCCGCGATGCGCAACTCAAGGTCGACGGGAAAGATCGTTCCTACGAGGGTTACCCGGTCGCCGACCTTTAAACCATATCGCTTCGCAGTATCCTTGCCGACGATGCACGAGTCTCGAGCGCGCCGCCAATCTTCAAGCTGATCGGCGGGAATCTTCGCCTCGCCGAAGAGTTGCAGAAATTTTTCGGGATCCACGGCAAACTGCGCGAAGCCTAGACTGTCATCATCCTTGAACTTTCCGCCGAAAAAGCTGAACGGCGTCACGGCGGTGACCCCGGGCATGCGTGAGATGACCGTGAGCTGCCTTGCCGGCAGGGTGTTGGCCAGCGAAATCTTGTTGCGGACAGCGATGCGCAGCGACGCGCCGACATCCTCAGGAGGAATCGTCATCTCTCTGATCGCCACCTGCAATGTCACAAAGAGGAAGAGACTGATGGCGACGCTGCCAGCGGTGAGAAACGATCTTCGCTTGTTGCGTAACGCGTTCTTAACGATGAAACCGGCAAGCGACATCAAACGGCTTGTTGAGTCACCTTCTCCTGCAACAAGCGACCTTTCTCGAGATGAAGCGAGCGGGTTCCCTGGCTCGCCGCACGAGGATCATGGGTCACCATGATGACGGTTTTTCCAACTTCGCAGCTTAGCGCTCGAAGAATGTCCAGCACCGCCTCCGCAGAGTTCGCGTCCAGATTTCCGGTCGGCTCGTCGGCGACGATCAGATTGGGGTCGGTGACGATCGCTCGGGCAATGGCGACGCGTTGCTCCTGGCCGCCGGATAATTGCCTTGGCAGATGACGCGCGCGATCCGAAAGCCCGACCAGATCGAGCGCGGCGGCAACCATCTCTCCCCGTCTGGATGGAGGGACAGCGGTCAAGAGGAGCGGGAGTTCAACATTCTCCGCCGCAGTCAAGACGGGGATGAGATTGAAGGTCTGAAAAATGAAGCCCACATTCTCGTTTCGCCAGTCTGCGAGTTGCGACTCGCTCAGCTTTGCAACGTCGATTCCCTGGACGTGGCACTCGCCTTCGGTCGGTCGATCAATGCCCGCAATGATGTGAAGCAATGTCGACTTCCCGGACCCGGATGGACCCATTAACGCCAGAAACTCTCCGGTTTCGATATCCAGGCTGACGTCGTCGAGCGCGCGCACTTCTGTCTCTCCCGAACCGTAGATCTTGGACAGGTTGCGAATGGAAACGATCGTGTTCATTGCGGATATAACTTTCCAGCTTAGAGAGGGCGTTCAAGACGTCCAACGCATCATTGAAGAATCCCTGACGGATGAACTGCCCGCTCAATACTCTATCGAGCCAGGTTTGCGGTGCAGATCCCCGAAGAAGCCAGACTCGGAGACCGTCCTATGACGGCGGCTGGAGAATGCGAACCTTGGGATCGCGCTGGCGTTCCTGCTGGTAAATATTGAGCGGCTTGGTCGATCTCACCTCGGCGCCGAGCAGGATGAACTCGGGGTAGAAACCGTTACTTGCGGGTTCATAAACGGTATCGCCGGAGAAATATCCGGAAAGCCGGTACTCATAATCGTTGTCGACGCCCAGCTTCCCCTGTGCACGATCCGGAGCGAGCTTGCGTTGTTCGTTCAGCATGACCAGCTTCGCGGTGCTCCACGGCCTGCCTGGTTCGCGCACCCAGCCCCACACCTTGTAGTCTACCTTATACATGCGGCGGCCAACGAAGTAATTCCCTGGCGGTTCGCTTCGAATGGCTTGATCGGTCGCGGCGCGCGAGGCGGCGCCTGTATCAACCGTTTCACATCCTGCCAGCGCGATCATGCTGAAAGCGAGGGCTAGAATGCGTCGTTTCACGAAATGCCAGCCCTTGCCAGGAACGGTTCAATCCACTCGGCCAGCGCCTCCTCGGTATTGATCTCGAATTGCTCGGTCAGAGCAAAGAGATGCCAGGTTTCATGATGGTTTACGGCCTGTCCCGGATTCAGGGTAACCATGGGACCGAGAGATTCGATCTCGAGCATCTCGGAATCGGAGAATGTCTCGAAATTACAGCCCCCGTCAGGATAAGGGGCCGCCGGGTCGTAATCGAAAGTCTTTACAAACAGGCTGTCGCTTAAGACGTATGCGATCCATCGTTCCCGGTGCGCGAGACCAAGCTTGATCGGTGGGTAGTCCGGGGCCTGCCTGAGCAGCCAGAATTTCGTGCCCAGTGTGAGCCTCAAGTCGGAAAGATCTGTGTAGGCCCAGAGAACAACACCGCGGTTTGGCAACAGGTCACGCGGATGCTCGCCCAGCGGAGGTTGGGGAATGATCTCCACGCCTTCCGGCTGCATCACCGTCAACGCCCAAGGCGCCAATGTGATGGGTTGATCACCTTCGTTAACGATAGTGTGTCGGAGTGAGACACGCGTACCCTGTGCCGCGGAAAGGATTCCGATCGTCTTGCGAAGCCGTTGTGGATTTTCCTGGATGCTTTCGATTACCGTTTCTCCCGAGAAGTCATCGTAGCGCCAACTGGCGGGACCGTTGTCGAGATGATAGCTTAACACCGCATTTTCTGGCGCCAGCCAGAGGCGGTGGCCGCCCCGTGAGCGCCATTCTGCCTCCCCAGACGAACCGACCTGATCATCGAATATCTTCAGCGCATTCTCGCCGAGCGGCGTCTTATACACGAGAATGCGCGGGCCAACATCTGTCGTCACGAGCAACTCGAACTCGTCATTCGCAAGCCGAAGCGTATTGTTCCAGCCGCGGTAGGAGATGATTTCAGGATTCATGGAGAGGTCATTTTGCGAAGATATCGAGCAGGAATGCGAGACGTTCCTGAGACTGGGCGGCGGGCAAGAAGGCAACCTCAGCCTCCGTGGAAATGCCGCGATCCGTGACGCAGTCGCCGCCGTGTGCCTGTTCGTCAAGGTTCATGACGATGAGCACTCTGCCAGGGACTCGCTGTCACGTCATAGCCCTTGGGGTTGATTGGTTCCAGAATGCGCTTGAGACAATCGTCAGCAGCGGCGGCAAGCATCGGTACGTGGAGCGGATGAAAATAACGCCAGGCGGGGACACTAGACATGGCTTCAATCGCGTGTCAAGACCAGTCCGGCCAGTTGTCGGCTGTAACCTGTCGTCGTAACGAGGGCGTTGCCTCCGCGCAGTTCATCAAGCGCCAGAACACCTGAGATGACCTGCTGAAGTGTTGAGCAGGCGAGCGACTCGCCCAGGACAAACTTTGGGGCCAGGACCTTCGCGGTTGAGAGGTGCCTTGCAAAGCAATTCTTCTCTGCAAGATCAAGCCGGGTTCCTGAAGCGCACGAAACGGCCACCTCCACACCTGACCTATTCAAGAGTTCCTTGATCATTGTGTCCAGGCGCTCCTCGGCGTCCTCCTTTGTCACATAGGAATAGCCGGGATGAATCGCCGACACTCGGCAACCGTCAGACTCGCGCGTAAGGACGATAGCCGCGGCGCCCTCGGAGAAAACGCATGCGCTGTTGAGGTTGTCATGAATCAACCCCCAACGTCCATACGCCTCACACGTGATCCAGTCGAGCTCCTGGGCGGCGGCAATGACGCAAAAATCCGCCTCGCCGACGGCAAGCAACTCGCAGCCGGTTTGCACGGCGGACAAGCCGGCCGCCGGATCGCCAACCAAGGTAAGGACTTCTCTTTCGAGTCCGAGACGGGCGGCGATATGGCTGGCCGGAGCGTTGTATACCGTTTCCGGAAAGAGCAGAGGGCTTCCGGCGCCCTCGCCGCGCTCGACGATCTCAGCATAGAACCGTCGCGTGTACACCACCCCACCGTCCGAGGCAGCAAAGACGAGCGCTGTTCTCTTGAGCGCTTCCGGGGTCATCCGCGCGGAGGCGGCGGCATCAGCTGCCGCTGCAACTGCGAGATGTGAGATGGTGCTGGATCGCCGAAGGCGCGGAAGGGAAGCGGTGTCGCGGACAAGGCTCTCTGGCACCCGCAGGACAGGCACGCTCAGTCCGTTGATTGGGCTCTTGAGTAGCACAGGATCCGGCCGCTCGTTCTTGCCTATCGCTTTCCAAACGGTAGAAAGATCACGCCCTAACGGCGTGACCCAACCCATGCCGGCGATGCTCGGGGTTATCACGAACGACGTTCCAGCAGCACCGCGGCATTCGCACCGCCGAAACCAAAGGAGTTTGAGATTACGCGATGAACGGTTGCCGGCCGGATGGTGTTGGCGACAATATCGATTGGGAATTCAGATTTTCCGAAATTGATGTTCGCCGGGAGGAACTCTTCGCGGAGCGCGACGCAGCAGAATGCGGCCTCGATAGCTCCCGCTGCACCAAGAGCATGTCCAGTCATGCTCTTGGTGCTACTGACGGGAGCGTTCGGGCACAACGCGAGGATGGCGTTCGCTTCGCTTGAATCATTCAACGGAGTGCCAGTACCATGGGCGTTGATGTACTCCACACTCGCGGGATCGGCGTCCGCGGATTCGAGGGCGCGCCGCATGGCGTTTAGCGGTCCGCATCCTGAGGGATGCGGTTGCGTGAGGTGGTGAGTGTCCGCAGAGCTACCGTATCCCGTGATGCACAAGTCCGAATCGCCTTTTTCCAGACAGAACACAGCGGCACCTTCGCCAAGGGCCAGCCCCGTGCGCCCCGCATCGAACGGGCGGCATTTCTCGGCTGTCGAGGCGCGCAGGCAATCAAAGCCCGAGAAAACCAATTGGGACAATGCATCGTATCCTCCGGCAAGCACCCGGCGGGCGGTGCCGGCGCGGATCATCTGACAGGCGAGTCCCAGGGCGTTCGTTCCGGAAGCGCACGCATTCGAGACGATGCGAACCGGAGACGTTAAGTGAAAGATCGACATCGCTTGCATTACGGGTTCTTGAGGCACGTAGGCGCGGACCTTCCGCGTGGCCGACCACGCGGGCGAACCGGAAACGAGAGATCGATAAAACTGCTCTCCAAGTGACATCCCTCCGCTTGTTGTTCCCATGACTACGCAATCAGGAATGAATTGCGGTCTTGCGGCCAGCGCTTCCGCCATCGCGACCAGAATCATTTGTGCCGCGCGGGTCCATCGCTTTGATCGTGCGGCAATGGATGCTGCGACGTCGCGGAGCCCTTCGTCCACCTGCCCGGCGGTCTTGGCAAGGCACTTCTCCACAGGGAACAGCCGGACAGGCCCTATCCCGTCTCGGGAATGGCGCAGATTCTCGACGGTTGGCGGCAATCCGATGCCCAAAGGACTTACACAGCCGAATCCGGTAATATCAATCGTAGGAAAAGCCACCCGCATGAAGCATGGTCTTGATCATCGAACAATGTATGAGTTCGTTGCCTGTCGAAAGGAATTTATGCGAGCAATGTAGAGCATCAGGCGAGCGACCAGAGCTGCGGCCGCAAGCGCCAACCCAGCTACAAAGCCAAACCAGATTCCCGTTGGACCAAATCCCAACCTGAAAGCGCAGAGATACGAGGTGGGGAGCGCAACAATCCAGTACGAGAGAATTCCGATGAACATCGGCGTGCGTGTGTCCTCGAAACCTCTCAACGCGCCAGACGATGTGATCTGAATGCCGTCAAAAATCTGGAAGAATCCCGCAATGAGCAGCAATTTCGCCGCGAGCGATGTGACGGCTGCATTCGCGACGAACCATGCGGCGATCGTAGCACCCGCTAACATGAAAACGACGGCAAAGATCCCCATGATCAACACGGTTACCCCCCAGGCACCAAAGACGATTGGGAGATAGCGATCGTCCTCCAACGCCCCTCGGGCCTGGCCGATGCGAACGCTGATCGCTTGCGAAAGTCCCAGCGGGATCATGAAGGTGGTAGCCGCGCAGGTAATGGCGATCTGATGAGCCGCAAGGGCTCCAGGCCCCAGCCACCCCATCATCAACGATCCGAAGGCAAACCCGCTCACTTCCGCAAGATGCATTCCGCCCGAGGGAAGTCCGATTGCAAGGAGACGCTGGATCTCGGTCATAAGACCAGGCGCAAGCCAGCTCGTAGGAAGGTGTTGCTTTAGACCGGAAGCCAGAACAACGTAGGCGACCATTGCGACGGCGACTAAAATGCGCGCCAGTGCCGTCGCCACGCCCGCGCCGTCAAGCCCCATAGCCGGGACGCCGAGATTTCCGTAAATAAGGACCCAGTTCAGGCCAATATTAAGCACGACCCCGCCTATCATAAGCCAGAAGGGTACCCATGGACGGGACAACGCTTCACAGAAGTTCTTGGCGGCACTCGTCACAAACACCGGCACGGCGGACCATGCGCAAAGGATAAGGTAATTCTTGCTAGCAGCCGTGATTTCGTGCCCCTGGCCCAGCATCGGCAGGAGCGGAACTGAGGCGTGGATCAGGCCAGCCACGAAAATGCCAAGCGAGATTCCCACGAGCAGACCGGCGCGCAGGGCTTCACCGGACATCCGGTCGCGACCGGCGCCGAACGCGAGGGAGGCGCGGACGCTAACCGAGGAAATAACCGCGAAGCCAAAAACCAGTGGCACCGCGAGCACCGTGTTTGCGAACGCACACGCAGCCAGGGGGATTACACCCACATGGCCAACCATGATCGTGTCCGCCCACCCCATGAGCATCTGGCCGACGTAGCCAGCAACGATCGGCGAAGCCAACGCGAGCGTGCGACGGTTCTCGGATAGTGATTGGGCAATGAGAGGCATGAAGATGCAAAGAGGGTACGAGGCGGAGCAGGGCTGCGTGGGTCAGGCGCGTTCCTAGGCCGGCAGCAATCCGCCAACCGCCTGGAGCACGCGCTTGCGGCCCTTTACGGCAGAATTGAGAGCGATGGATTGCATGAAATGGACTCTATTCATCGGCTTCTCGAAGTCAACTCGTCCGCGAGCC
>DATDAX010000069.1:0-2932 GCA_036525175.1 Terrimicrobiaceae bacterium
GTTGCGCCGGCATCGCGCAGTATTTGCATGGCTCGCTCGGCGTCCTTGTCATTCGCACGCACCAGCACAAACGTTCCACCGTGAGAGAATGTCGTGGCGTAACCCTCGATCGCCTCATCGGGAAGATCATGATCCTCTGCGAGACGGGCCCGAAATGCTTTCACGAGGATCTGTTGATCTCGCTTGGAAAGCAAAGTCGGTTCTTCTCTACCGGCGATGACTTTCGCCGCAGCGCCTGGCGCTAGCGCCGGAACCGCCGGATCAAGGCTGCCTGGTTCTTGTTCCAAGCTGGTCTTATCCAGGACAGTGGCATCCAATTCGGCAGCGGCCAGTCGCTGCGTGACGTCTTCGACATCCTCGGGAGTGTCAAATATTCCAACTACGGTTGTCATGGTTCTTCAATTGCGCGACGAATTTCTTCCTCGCTTTTACCAAGTCGCTGCTGCAAGCGGCCAAGCAACTCGTCTTCCTTTCCTTCCGCGAACGCGAGATCATCATCCGTCAAGTCCGCAAACCTTTGCTTTAACTTTCCCTTGATCTCGTTCCAATTGCCTTTGACCTGGAGTTTGTTCATGTCTTTGAATCGTTAGCCAGCGGGACGATGGATGTAAGTTGGGCAGATATCGGCTCAGGTCTCGCGAGCACAGAGAAAGGACGCGTGCGAACGATCGGCCGGGTCTTCTCCAAGGCATCCCCCTGAAGATCATTGCGCCACACGGACGACAGAACGAGCTGCATTTCCGCCTGCAACCAATGATCCAACGCACGTCCTTCCGATCTGCCTTCCTGCTCCCAAATGCCATACGCGCACATCGCAATCTCATGATGCGTCACTCCAATGTGCCTGTTGCGCGCGTGTTGTGACGGGTCCGAATTCTTCACGTGGCACTTGCGAGAGCTTTCTCTAAGGCTGCGTCGCCAGATAACGACCGCGAGGCCAGCATCATCCACGCATGGCTAACGCTGCCGGCGGCCCGCCATGTGCGTATCTGTGTCAGTTCTTGGCGGACCGCCTGCATCCTTGCGTTTACAACATCCTGATTGTGCGTCGCTCCAGCGACTCGATCAATCGGGATTGACCCTGGCGATTTTATCAGGCAGCGGAGGCTCATCTCGATGGCGGCGATGGCGCCCGCTGTTCGACATTCGATGCGGCAAAGGCGCAGGTCGCGGACAAACAATCTTAAACTGCTCCCTCGCGTCAGTTGGGTCGATAAGCCGAAGCAGAAGGACGGATGAACCGGGACGAAAACATTGTCGGCGAGGGGCGCCCCCCAGTCACGCATAACACGAACCAACTGCCGCTGTCGCGCCCATGCAGATCACAGTCTTCGGATGCACGATTCGAATCTCGGCCTCAGCCATGGAAGACACGCGGCGATTTCGCGTGGCGACGGCTTTGGCGAATGCGAAGCTTTACCCGCGGCTCCCACTTAAAGTGCTTTACTGCGTTGATTACGGACGTTTCAGCGCGACCGATTCCCGCCTCTTTCAAAGCGCGATCAAGAAGCTTTCCAGCCGGCCCGACGAAAGGTCACCCGGTCCGGTCCTCTTGGTCACCGGGCTGCTCCGCCAACAATTATTATCGAGGCCGATGACTTGTCTTCCCGAAAGACTGTCTGAGTCGCGCGCTTTTCCAAAGTTGCGGTCCACCTTTTTGGTGTCCGCCAAACCGCCATTTTCGCAGATCGAGTCAAGCATAGATCGCAAGTAGGCATCCCTGCCCTTACTGCGCACACCAACGCGAACCTATTCGCACACTAGGCTCTATCCTTAAGACTGCTGCTCCCTGAATGACTCGAGCAATGAGCGCAGCAAAATATCGTCGAATTGACTTCCACACCGTGCCCGATTACCCGGCAGCCACAGTGAGCGCACGTGGGCGCAAGCGCTTGAATAGCACACTCGAAGGAGTCAAAGGTATGGGATTGGCCCCAGACGAGGATCTGGAAGGCTTTGTCATAGTTATTTCCACATGTTTCGCAAACAGGCATAAGTTCCCCTCACTTTAAACAAGGATCGGACTTCAGCGGCAAAGCGCGCGTGTGTAATCACGAAACCGCGGGCGAAGTTTGGGGACTAGCACTTGGTTTTACATGAGAAGTGATCACGCAGCCTTCTTGCGCTTCGAAGACGTATGGGATCGTGCGCGGGTCTTCGTCTTGCCCTTAAACGTCCTTGTTCCGCGTCCGGTTTCTTCGATGCTCTTTTGAAGGATAGAAACAAGATCGACGACATTCGACGGTTTTTTCTTCCTCGGTCGTTCCGAAGTGGCTTTGTCTCCATGCTCGATTTTCTCTTCGATCATACCCTTCAATGCCTCACGGTACTCGTCGGTATATTTTTCGGGTTCCCATCCGGCTGTCATGCTTTCAACGAGCTGCAACGCCATGCGCATTTCGGACTTTCCGACGGATTTCACGGTCGGCGCCTTGAATTCCGACGCGTCAATCAGTTCGCCAGGAAAGTGCATGAGTTCAAGTATCAAGCCCGACTTTTGTGGTTTCACGGCGGCAAGGTGTTCGTGTGTGCGAATTACCACTTTCGCTATGGCAATCCGGCCCGATTCGACCAGTGCGTCCCTCAGCAATACATATGCCTTCTGCCCGCCCTTTCCGGCCTCAAGGTAGTAGGGCTTGTAGAATAGGAGGGGATCGACGTCTTTCATTGCTACGAAGTTAATGATATCGACGGTCTGTGTCGCCTCGACGTCCACTCGAGCGAAGTCCTCTTCCTTAAGGACTATATACTTGCCCTTCTCATACTCATATCCCTTGACGATTTGATCCCAAGGCACCTCTTTTCCGTCCGCCTCGGCAACCCTCTTATAGTTGATGGGACTATGGTCGGACTTGCGCAGCATGCGGAACTTGAGCTCCTCCCTCACGGTCGCTGGATACAACGAGACGGGAATCGTAACCAAGCCGAAGCT
>DATDAX010000070.1:0-3189 GCA_036525175.1 Terrimicrobiaceae bacterium
ACTGCCGACGTCCCAGAGGGCAATTCCACGTCAACTACAGGATTTCTTTCAATTCGGCCGGCCTTCATGGCTCGAGAAATCACCGATTTGATAATCTTCAACTCGAAGGCAACACCTTGAGGGGAGATACCGGAACTCAAGCGGGCGTCCCGGTAACCCTCAATGTCCTGGGTCGTAAGGGTGAATATGCGGGCCTCAGCCTTCCTTCCAAGATGCGCCAGGAACTGGCGCACAATCTGGATGTATCGTTCACGGGTCCGATCGGCTTTGGCACCCAAACTCGCAGCAAAGGCGTCAAACTCCGCCCGAATACTCGGCGATTCCAAGGGCTTTCCAATCCGTTCCGCAAGTGCAGTCGCGAGCTGATAAACGGCGGAGATGGTGTCGTTCTCCCTGATCCATCCGCGAGCCATACGTTCGAACTCGAGCGCAACAGCCATTGCCTTAGCGCGATTGGTCTGGCGTGTACTGCGATTACACTGCCTCCCGTTCTCGTCACGGAAGCAGGCAATGAAGTATGGGGACTTGGGCACTTTGCGGAGTGAGGGCATTATAAAGTTTCCAAGAAAGAACTGAGACGCCTCAGCCTTTCTGGTTACAACATGGTTACAACAAAACTTAATGTCAATTAAGATTTTACTGCGTCTGATGTTGTTTGTTTTGAAGGACTTACAAACTTCCTACGCAGCCATCTCGAAACGAGGGTTCGATTCCCTTCACCCGCTCCCTTGATTTTCCAGGACTTACGACGAATTGCAGTAAAACTGAAGTAAACCGTTACTTCAAGAATTCTTTTCAGGGAGGTGCCGTATGAGCGCCTCCAGGCCGCAATTCATCAACCCTCACCGGCTATTTCACGGCGTTTGGCTTCCGCAATGGCTGGAGGAACGGTCTGAAGTCTCGGAGAAGGCGAAGAAGCTCTACGCGTACCTGACCTATCTATTTTGCGGGCGGCAGGGGTTGCGCGTGGCCATCCTTCAACCATCTGGCGGAGAAGCTCCATGTCTCGCGCCGGTATGTGATTCGGCTTGTTCAGGAACTTTCAGGGCATGGCCTCGTTTCGGTGACGAACGTCGATAACCCGCTGAACGGACACTGCGCGAACTATTACCGGTTTCTCTGGCATCCTTGGATGCAGTCCGCCAAGGACAGCGATTTCTACATGGCGGGTCGCGAAGACGAGCCGCCGTTTGTATCCGAAAAACGGGATTATTCGAAGCTGGACTTGGCAAAGCTCACGGGCCGGGAGTCGCTGGACGGACTCACGATCACGAGTGGCGTGCGTTATCGCGATGGCGCACGTGAACGACGACGTAGGCGCCTCGAGCACGTTTACCCCATCGACCTTCCAAAGTGGCAAGCAGTGGCGGCTCATGCCGTTCCTCCTTAACTACACAAGGCCAGAACTGTTCGGCGCGAAGGATCTCCTCAGCATCTCAGCGGGCTTGGCGAATCCCTACGATGTCTTCGCGCAGCAGGCGGACTCGAAGTTGTTCTGCAACAACGCAATACATCATCCAGCCCGGCGGCACGGGCACAGTGAGCGATGCGACCGTTGCCGGTCTCAACTTTGGCTTGGGACTCTAACGGCCGCACTCCAACCAAGGGCGCACCTGAAAAATTTTTAAGGAGCCTTTCAGCTCCGATTCAGGCGCACCCGCGACCTTTCCTTATCTGAACCTCACCTAACTAAACAACTAACCCCTGGAACATATGATCCAACCAGACTCCGCTTCCGCCCACCCGGGTATCAATGATCTTGCGCTCTCGCGCACCAACCAAACTGGCGCCGTTCTCGGCGACAATCCCGCGGCGAACGTTGACTCGTTCCATCTGAAACCCGCACCCGCCGTGTCGCGCCGCACCGGACCGTTGGGTTGGATAATGAGAGGTCTTCGCAGCCTCTACGTGCAGGTGCTCGTCGCCATTGCAGCTGGTTGCCTGGTTGGCTGGCTGGCTCCCGAGTGGGGCGTGGCGATGAAGCCGCTGGGCGACGGTTTCATCAAACTTGTAAAGATGATGATCGGTCCGATCATCTTCGCGACTGTTGTTTGCGGCATCGGCGCACTTGGCGATCTGCGCAAAGTCGGCCGAGTCGGCTTGAAAGCGCTGATTTATTTCGAAGTCCTCACGACGTTAGCGCTCATTATCGGCCTCGTAGTAGTAAACGTGGTCAAGCCAGGCGTCGGCATCCACGCCAATGCTGCCGCGCTCGACGCCAGCTCCATCCAAACGTACACCTCCGCGGCGCAGCATCTCACTACCATCGATTTCATCCTGAATATCATTCCCAAGACTTTCGTTGACGCGTTCGTCTCCGGGGAAATTCTCCAGGTCTTGTGCGTCGGTGTTCTTTTTGGTGCGGCGCTCTCCATGATGGGCAAGAACTCCACGCCCATCGTCTCACTCATGCATCACATCACTGATGCTCTGATGAAAATCATTGGGCTGATTATGAAACTGGCGCCGTTCGCCGCGTTCGGCGCGATGGGTTTCACGATCGGGAAGTTCGGCGTCGGCAGCATTGTGCAGCTGCTTGGGCTGCTGGCCTGCGTGTATCTCACGTGCATCGGATTCATATTCATCGTGCTCGCTGGCATCATGCGGCTGAACGGCTTTAGCCTCTGGAAATTCCTCCGCTACATCCGCGAAGAGCTGCTGCTCGTGCTCGGCACGTCTTCTTCAGAATCCGCGCTACCCCGCATGCTTATCAAGATGGAACGGATGGGCTGCGAAAAATCCGTGGTCGGCCTGGTTCTGCCCACTGGCTATTCGTTCAACCTCGACGGTACCTCCATCTACCTCACGATGGCTGCGGTTTTTGTCGCGCAGGCCACTGACACGCCGCTTTCGTTGGCCCAACAAATCGGCCTGCTGGTGATCCTGTTGCTCACCTCGAAAGGTGCGGCGGCGGTCACCGGCGGCGGCTTCGTCACCCTCTCGGCCACGCTGGCTTCAGTCGGCACCGTGCCGGTGGCCGGCCTCACCCTGTTGCTGGGTATCGACCGCTTCATGTCTGAAGCACGCGCCATTACGAACCTCATTGGGAACGGCGTGGCTACGCTCTTCATTGCAAATTGGGAAAAGGCGCTGGATCGCGACAAAGCAAACGCCGCCTTGAACGATCCGGCTGCTCACGAACTCGGAGACTAACCCATGAGCGCCGAATCGAGACTTGGGCGAATGTTG
>DATDAX010000071.1:0-22666 GCA_036525175.1 Terrimicrobiaceae bacterium
TGGAAGCGGCGCGGCTTGATCTGAGCTATTTCGTCGTTTTCAAACGCGGTGTGAGTCGCTCTAATGCTTCCGGCAGGAGTTGCTCTGGAACATTTCGATCGTGCGAACGCTCATCATCCTCGTGCTGGTTGGGTTGATTCTCGGCGGATCGGCCTACTTTGCGTACGAGCTCTATTGGAAGCCAAGGAAGCTCGACAAAGAGGACAAGGTCGCTGCGCAGACGACTGAGATTCCCGACTACACGTTGCCTGCTTTCCAAAAGGCCACGGATCTCGAACGATCAGGGGATGTTGATGGTGCCCGCGCCGCATGGGGCGACTTTATTCGGGACTATCCCAACGCTCCGAAAGTCGCCGAAGCGAAGGCGGCACTTGGCCGAATAAATACGGGCTTGGTTTTCTCCCCGACACCGTCTCCGGAAAAGCTAACGTACTCCGTTAGCAAGGGGGACTCGCTCGTCAAGATCGCGTCGAAATTCAAGAGCAATGCGGAGCTGATCTTTCGCGCCAACAACATGGAGACGATCAATCTCAAGATTGGGCAGAAGCTTGTCATTCCGCAGCTCGAGATCAGCCTCGTCGTCGACCGGAAGGCTGGCACCGTCACGCTTTTCAACAAGGGCCAGTTCTTCAAGGAGTATCAAACCCTTGCGTTGAAGACTCCGGGCGTCTCGGCGTCCGCGCAGACGAAAGTTGCGGACAAGATTGCCTTGAGAGGGTCCAATCGCGTGGCCTTCGGCGACAAGAACTACTCAGGCAGCGAGCGGTGGGTCATGCTTGGGTCGGCGGGCCTTGTGATTCGAAGCCTTCCCGAGGGAGCCGAGGCTCCTCCGCCAGGCATCATCGTCGCCCAGCCCGACATCGAGGAGATTTTTCTACTGGTCTCTCGCGGATCTCCCGTCACCATTCATTAGCAGTCCTTTACTTCATGAAGTCCCAGATTCTCGATTTTGAGAAGCCCATCGTCGAACTTGAGCAGAAGCTCGAGGAGCTCAAGCGCCACCTTCACGGCAAGGACATCGATCTTGATCCCGAGGTGCGCGTGATTCAGGAGAAGATCGAGGAGACCAGGAAGGAGACTTATGCGAAGCTTACCGCCTGGCAGCGAGTCCAGATCGCACGTCATACCGAGCGCCCTTTCTTTCTTGACTACGTCGAGCTGGTGTTCACCGATTTTGTCGAATTGAAGGGAGACCGACTTTTCGGCGATGACGCTTCGATGCCGGCCGGACTCGCAAGAATCGATGGCATGAGATGCGTGCTGATCGGCCAACAGAAGGGTCGTGACGTTAAGGAGAATCTTTTCCGCAATTTCGGCAGTCCTCACCCGGAGGGGTACCGCAAGGCCCTTCGGCTGATGCGGCTGGGCCAGAAGTTCAAACTTCCCATAGTCACTCTGATTGATACTCCGGGCGCCTATCCTGGTATTGGCGCGGAGGAGCGTCATATCGCCGAATCGATCGCGGTGAATCTTCGCGAGATGATGGTGTTGAGAACTCCCATCATTGCTGTGGTCATTGGAGAAGGTGGCTCCGGCGGAGCACTTGGAATCGGAGTCGCCGACCGCGTCATGATGCTTGAAAACGCCTACTACTCGGTCATCAGTCCGGAGGGTTGCGCCGCCATCTTGTGGAAGCATCGCAAGCACGCGCCCGAGGCGGCGGAAGCGCTCAAGCTCAATGCGACCGAACTTCTCAAGCTCGGCGTCATTGATGGAGTCATTCAGGAGCCGCTCGGTGGCGCGCATCGGGACGCGGTTGAGACCGGCAAGAACCTCAAGGAGGCTATCGTTGGGGCCTTGCGTGAACTCGAGAGAGTCTCCGCGGACAAGCTCGTCCAGCGCCGCTACGAAAAATTTCGCAAGATGGGGCGGTTTCAGGAATGATGCGCTGACGGCGATTTCCATAGGTGTCTGGCGCGCAACGCGGGGGCTGATTTCGCTCCAAAGCCTGCCAGGCGATTCTGGCACTGATAGTGCTAGAGAGGCGCGAACGCCTCTCTAATGTCTCTTCGGAATGCCGCGATAGCCGCAAGCCCGCCGGAGGTCAAAAGCGCACTCTCCAACGTGGATTTCGCGCCAGTGTCGCCGCACTCGCGCACCGATTCTTTCCCAGTCGTCCGCGTTCGATACCGGCCAGCGCAAGAGCGGTCAGTTTGGGCGGCTGTTTTTCTCCTCGCGCTGACCGGGATGATTGGATTCTTTCGACTCCCGCGGCGGAGGTGGACCCTGGGCTCGTTGTTTGGATAGTTTGCTTTGGCGGACCTGGCTTTAATCGCGGAGCGCTTGACAATTCCTTAGTTTGCGTCACAGGTTGAGTCGTTAATCTTTAGCTTATGAACCCAGGCGCTTACAGTAATCCCTACGTCGTTGCAGCAGAGGCAAAACCCGCAGAGCGCTCCCGGTTCATTCGACGAACTTATGCGCATCTCGCCGTCGCCATTCTGGCGTTTGTCGCGCTTGAGGCTGTTTTCCTGAACTCCGCGATTGCGCCTGCAATGATAAAGCTCATGGTGGGGGGAAGTTATTCCTGGCTTATCGTTCTTGGCTTGTTCATGGGGGTTTCGTGGTTGGCCGAACACTGGGCGCTTTCGGGCGCCACTATGGCGATGCAGTACGCGGGTCTAGCTCTCTATGTCGTAGCGCAGGCAATCATATTCATTCCCCTGCTTTACGTCGCCGCATTCTATAGCTCTCCTGACGTCATTCCCATGGCGGCAATGATCACCATTGGTCTCTTCCTGGGATTGACGGGCGTCGTCGTCACAACGCGCATCGATTTCTCCTTCCTTCGCGGTGCGCTTGTGATCGGAGGTTTTGTGGCGTTGGGAACCATCGTTGCAAGCATCCTTTTTGGCTTCAACCTCGGCACATTCTTCGCCGGAGTAATGGTCCTATTCGCCGCCGCCGCCATTCTATACAGCACTTCCAATGTTTTTCTGCACTATCGAACAGATCAATACGTGGCGGCGTCGCTTTCCCTTTTCGCCTCGATTGCGCTCCTCTTCTGGTATATTCTGCGCATCCTCCTCTCTTTCCGGCGCTAACCTTAGCAAGGGCCGGAGGGAGTCGATTGGTTTAGAGCTCTCCCTAAGCGCGTGGATGAAACTTCCTGTGAACAGCTTTTAAGCGGGAGGAGTCCACGTGGGTATAGATTTGCGTCGTTGAAATGTCGACGTGGCCGAGCATTTCCTGGATAATGCGCAGGTCGGCGCCGCCGGCCAGAAGATGGGTTGCGAAGCTATGCCTGAGAAGGTGGGGATAGACATTTGCTTCGAGACCTGCGCGCGCCGCGTAACGTTTGATGAGTTGCCAAACGCGCTGTGGCGTAAGCTTTCTTCCCCGCACCGACAGGAATACTTCGGCTCCTGTGCGTCTTGAAACGAGTTTGGGCCGTTCGATGTCAAGATAGCGTGCCAGGGCGCCTCGGGCCGCCGATCCCACAGGGACCAGACGCGTCTTGTTTCCTTTCCCGGTGACGCGAATCAACCCTTCATTGAGGTCGAGATTTTCTAGCCTGACGTTGCATAGCTCCGAGATCCGGAGACCGCTTGCGTAAAGGAGTTCCAGCATCGCCCGATCGCGAAGACCAAAGGTATCCGCTTCACGTATGCTTTCCAGCAGCCGCTTGATCGCCGAGGTATCGAGCGTCTCAGGCAGATACTTTTCAATTCGTGGGACAGAGAGGTTCTCGGCGGGGTTACTCGAAAGGATTTTTCGTGCGAGCAGGAACCGAAAGAAGACTCGAAGCGCAATGGCTTCGAGCTTGATCGAGGCCGCGGCTAGTCCGGCGCGCTTCCTCCATGTCAGGTATTCGGCGAAGTGTCCTGGCTTGACATCGTCGAGGGCTGAGATTCGAGCCACGCCTGACAACCACTTTGCAAAGGTCTCCAGCGAGCGTTGGGTCGAGAGCTGGTAGTTGGTGGAAAGCCCGCGTTCCGTCGCGAGGTAGAGAAGAAATTGATCAATGAACTCTTCCACGGTGGGATTGAAAAAATTCGTCGGGCAAGCCCGGAGGATCATCTGGGATCGCGCAGTGGCCACATGGTCTTTTGGTTTGCTAAGTAGCTGCAAGCTTGAGACCGGCCAGGCGGCTGTAGGCGTCGAGATATTTCTCCGAGGTGCGCGCGACGATCTCGGCGGGTAACGAAGGAGCGGGCGGTTGCTTGTTCCAACTCACAGATTCCAGGTAGTCGCGAACGAATTGCTTGTCAAAGCTCGGCGGGCTGCGTCCCGGAGAGTATTCGTCTTCCGCCCAGAATCGTGACGAGTCGGGCGTGAGGCATTCATCGATGAGAATGACTTCGTCGTCGATTACCCCAAACTCGAACTTGGTGTCGGCAACAATGATCCCGCTTTGCGCCGCGTACGCTCGGCCGTGTTCGTAGAGGTCGATTGTCCACTGGCGAACTTGCAGGGCGATATCATCGCCCAGTAGGGCACGGCACTCGCGCCAGGTAATGTTCTCGTCGTGTCCGGAATCGGCCTTGATTGCGGGTGTGAAGATGGTCTCCGGAAGCCGATCGCTCTGACGGAGTCCTTTGGGAAGGGGATTTCCGCAAACGCTTCCCTTTTCCCGATACTCGTTCCAGCCCGAGCCGGCAAGGTATCCGCGTGCAACGCATTCGACTGGCAGCGGGGCGGCTTTCTTTACGATCATCGAGCGGCCCGCAAGCTGGCTTTCGAAGGGTTTGAGGTCGGCCGGAAACAAACGAAAATGCGCTGTGACGACATGATTCGGAATGAAGTCCAGTTTGTCGAACCAGAATGCTGAAATCTGGTTGAGGACTTCACCTTTGTGAGGGATCGCATTTGGCAGGATGCAGTCGAAGGCGGAGATCCTGTCCGTTGCCACGAGAAGAAGGTTTGCGCCAAGATCGAAGACTTCGCGCACCTTCCCGCTGCGGAATTTCGGAATTCCCGGAAGATCACACGCAAGCAGCTCCATGACGCGGCTGAATCTATGCAGGGACAGACACCCTCTGAAAGTCAATTTTCCTCGCGCCGCCTGTCGTTTGCATGGCGGACGCTGTCGGTTGACCCTCGTTCTCAGGAATGGTTCTGGATGGATCGGACCTTGCCGCGAAGCCTTTTCGTTTCGCCCCGGCGGCGTTTGCCTTCCACGAGTTTCGCCTTGACTCGGCGTGAGCGACGCGAATTCTGCCGACGGCTCTTTGAGGCTGCGGCGAGGGACGCCTGGCGGGCTCGCTGTTCCTGTTTCTCGAGCAAGTCAAGCAGCCGGGTAAGCGCCAGATGGCGGTTCTCCGATTGCGAACGGCTGTCAGAAGCGGTCACGATATGACCCGTGGGCCGGTGTCGTATGGTTGCCGCGGAGCTCACCTTGTTCACGTGCTGACCTCCCGGACCTCCCGATCGGGAGAAACTTTCCTCGAGGTCCTCGATGCGAATGCCAAGAGAATTCATTCGCTCCAGCAGTTGATCGCGGCGGCGCACACCTGAATATGGAGGGAGAATTTGAATTGCCGCAAGAAATCTGCTCTCATCACGGATATGGCTGCCTCCCAGACGCTCCAGAAAAATGGCATGACGCTTGACATCCTCGAAACCTCGGATCTTCGCCTAATGGTAAATCGCACGGGCGCCGAAATGATTTCCCTTGCGAGACGCGATGCTTCCGGAAATTGGTGCGGTTTTCTTTACCGCGACGGCGAGACGGGCACACCTGATTCGGGCTGGGCTAACCACGCCACCGTTATGGGATATTTCCTACACCGTCTTTGGAAGGAACAGTCGACGTACCGCGGCTCGCTTATCCGCGGAGGCAATCATGGATTCTTGCGGCATTTTGTGTTTGATCCGCCCCACGCGACGGATCGGGCGCTGGTGTATCGAGTTCCTGTCAGCCGGGTTCCGCCTGATGCCTATCCGCTAAGGGTTTCCCTTGAATTGAGCTACGGATTGTCCGAGAAAGGCCTGCGGGTGGAATTTTGCTTCACGAACGAGGAGCCCGAGCTTGACGCGCACGTGAGCTTCGGGTTGCACCCGGGGTTTGGCGTATCGTCATTGAACGATTGCAAGGTGCTGTTTCCTGAAGGTACGTACGTGCGCTATCACGCTCCGGGCAATTTCCTCGATGGACGCGACGAGCAGATCCGTTTTGCCGGAGGAGAAATGCCCTTTGACAAAGCGAAGCTTCCTGATTCCTACCTGATCGGTTTGGAGCATGTTCCGCGCCGGACCTTTGTCCTCGAGGACGCGAATCTCGGTAAACGCATCGGGTTCGATTTTTCCGAAGTCCCATTTCTTACGGTCTGGGCCGACAGGGACAACTACATCTGCATCGAGCCTTGCTGGGGTTTGCCAGATAGCAATCCGCCAAAGCCGTTCGAACAAAAGATCGGCATCCAGGTAATTGCGCCTGGCACATCTTTACGACGCGGCTTTTCGATCAGTCCCGACTTTTTACCATGAGGTTACTTCTCATTTTCGTCTTCAGACTGGCATTGCTCGCTGCCTTCACTTTCGGGTTTGTGGTGCTCTTCGAACACGGTCCTGCGAAGTTTTCCGAAGGGGCAAGGACCGAGTGGAATGCGTTCTTGTTCTTCGCCGGCTCCCTGCTTTCCAGGCAGGAGGGCGCTCCGGCGCGCGCGGCAGCACAGCCAGCCGCGACGCCTGCGCCTTCCCCGACCACCGCGAATTCTCCACCGCAAAAGGCCGCCCCTACCGGGTCCGGGACGAACCAGCCGGCGACAGGCACGCCGGCTCGAAACCGCTAAACGGGAGAGAAAGCCGGGAAAGCACGTTGAACCAATCCGCGATTCGCACATCTTATGTTATGGCGGTAAAATCCGAAAAAGACCTGCCGGAGACCCAAAGGACAACCTGGCTCAAGGCCATGAGCGCGATGGAGCTTCGAAACTACGCGTATGCCATTCAGCTTCTGCAGGCGGTGTTAAGGGCTCATCCCGACTTCCTTTTGGGCCGTCAGCTCGCGCGCAAGGCGGCAGTGGCGAAATTCGGAGGGAAGAGGAGCGTCCTCGGGAGTCTCTCGGGCGCGTCCTTTTCTACGATGAAGGTTCAGAGCCAGTTGAAAAAGGATCCCGTCGCGGTCTTTGACGCCATCGAGAAGATGCTCGAGGCGGATCCTTATAGCCCTCAGGCAAACCAGCTGCTGAAAGACGCTGCTCTCGCGGCCAAGATGCCAGAGTTGGCAGTTTTCGCGCTCGAGACGATCGTCGCCGGACATCCGAAGGACGCCAGAACGATGCATGAGCTCGCGCGCCTTTACATGGAGAACGAGTTGCCTTCGAAGGCAGGGGACATCTATGGAAAGATCCTCGAAATCAACCCCAACGACCTTGCGGCGGTGAAGGGTGGCAAAGATGCCGCCGCAGCCGCCTCCATGCAGCGAGGGGGATGGGAGCGCGAGGAAGCGACCTATCGCGATTTGATCAAAGACAAGGGTCAGGCGGTCGCGCTCGAGCAGCAGGCCAGAGTCTATCGCGGTGAGGAAATGATAGATTTTCTCCTCGGTGAGCTTTCCGAGAAATACACTCAAGATCCGGAAAACGTGGATACTGCACGGCGCATCGCTGAGCTTTACGAGGAAAAGAACGATCTTGAGAACGCGGTGACATGGTTCAGTTATGCCGCCCAGCTCTCCCAATTCACCGATTTCGCTTTGGTTCGCAAGGTCTCGGACCTCCGCGTCAAGCAATTCGATGGCTTAATTGCCAGCCTCGAGGAATCCATCGCGGCGAACCTTAGTGGCGAGGAAGCTGCGAAGCATGCTTCACACCTCGACGAACTGAAGCGCCAAAGGGCAGAACTCTTTCTCGAGGAGGCGAAGAAGCGCGTTGAGCGGAACCCGACCGATCTTCAGCTTCGCCTCGAACTTGGAGAGATTCTCGTCAATCTTGGCAACTACAAGGATGCCATCTCAGAACTCCAGCGGGCGCGCCAAAATCCAAACGTCCGCCTCCGCGCGATGAATCTGCTTGGAAAGTGTTATACGGAGCGCAAGATGTTCGATCTCGCGGCAAACATCCTTTCCGCCGCCGCCGGGGAATTGGTTCAAATGGATAACGTCAAAAAGGAAATCGTCTACAACCTGGGATTGGTCTACGAGAAGATGTCCCAGGAGGAAAAGTCCATCGAGTGCATGAAGCAGATCTACGAAGTGGACTACGGTTATCGTGATGTCGCCGGACGGGTTGAGAGTTCCTACGGCGAAGCGGTTTGAATTCGATTTCGTCGGCCTGATTTTTCGGAGATTGGGTCGACCAGCGCTGCATTTCGCAATCCAACTTTTCGATGGCAACACTCTCATCCCTTTACTCCGATTTCGTGATGCCCACGTATGGGAGGTTCGATCTCGATATTGCCCGTGGCTCGGGATGTCGTGTGTGGGATTTCGAAGGCAGGGAGTATCTCGATTTTGGCGCGGGGATCGCGGTATGTTCCCTCGGTCACGCGCATCCTGAGATAACGGAGGTTGTGACCAGTCAGGCTTCCACGCTTGTTCACAGCTCAAACCTCTATCGGACTCGGCCACAGGCCGAACTTGCCCGCCGGTTGGTCGGGCTCACGGGAAGCGGCAAGGTATTCTTCTGCAATAGCGGGGCCGAAGCGAACGAAGGGCTCATCAAACTCACGCGCAAGTTTGGCAGCGCGTCCGGACGCTACGAAATTCTAACGTTTCAAAATTCCTTCCATGGGCGAACCATGGCAGGAATTTCCGCTACGGCCCAGGAGAAGATCAAGAAGGGCTTCGCGCCGCTCCTGGATGGTTTTGTTCATGTTCCTTTTCGAGATCTGAACGCCGTTGGCGCGGCCATTGGCCCGAAGACCGCTGCGATATTGGTGGAACCCGTGCAGGGAGAAGGCGGAATTCATATTGCCAGCGCTGAGTTCCTTGCCGGCTTGCGCCGCGTCTGCGACGAACACGATTTGCTCCTTCTCTTCGATGAAATTCAATGCGGTCTGGGACGCACCGGCGATTGGTGCGGCTGGAGGAGCCTGGATGCGAATCTCAGTCCAGACGGTGTGAGTTGGGCGAAGGGGATCGCGAACGGATTTCCTCTCGGCGCATTTTGGGCAGCTTCGTCGCGCGGCCTTTGCGACCTGCTGGGACCCGGAACTCACGGCACGACCTATGGGGGAAATCCGGTTTGCTGCGCCGCCGCGATCAAGGTTCTGGAGATCGTTGAGCGCGATGGGCTTTGCCAGAACGCAACGCTTCAGGGGTCAAGGCTTCGCGACGGACTCCTTGCCTTGAAGAGTCCGCGCATCCAAGAGGTCCGCGCCATCGGCTTGATGGTGGGCTTCGAACTTACAGAGGGATCCGAGCCCAACGTCGCCATTCCCTTCGTGAAAAAGTTGATGGCCTCCGGGTTGCTGACCATCCCTGCAGGAGAGCGCGTAATTCGTCTCCTCCCTCCATTGAATGTGACTCCTGCAGAGGTTGACGAGGCATTGGAAAAAATCTCCCGTTCATTGCGCGACGCCTAGCCTCTCGTGCAAAACGTCAAGAACTCAGTTATGCAACGTCGCCGTCAATTTTCGGAAACTTGCGTGGAAGCTTTCGGCGGATCGGCATCCATTTCCTCGCTGACGGGTGCGGCAAGTTCAGGGGCAAGGCGCACGGGTTTTAGGCAGTCTTTCAAGAATAACGTTTTCAAAATCACGCAATGAAACACCTCCTTTCCATCCAGTCGCTGAATCGCGACGATATTGAGCGCATTGTCTCTTTGACCGAAGCGATTAAGGCAAATCGGGGCCCGCACGCCGCGCATCCCCTTCGCCATAAGTGCTGGGCATTGATATTTTCGAAATCCTCAACGCGCACGCGGGTTTCGTTTGAAGTCGGGATTCGGGAGTTGGGAGGAGCAGTGATGTTTCTTGCGGCGAGCGACATTCAGCTCGGACGCGGCGAACCGATTAAGGACACGGCACGCGTCATGGGTCGGATGCTCCATGGGGCGGTGATTCGGACGTTTGCGCAAAGCGACGTTGAGGAGTTCGCGAAGTTCAGCGGCATTCCGACAATCAATGCGTTGACAGATGCCGAGCACCCGTGCCAGATCCTTTCCGATCTGTTCACCATTCAGGAGAGCGGGCGTCCGCTGAAAGGACTGCGGGTGACCTTCATCGGCGATGGGGACTGCAACGTGGCGCGTTCCTGGATGTGGGCTGCCGTGCGATGCGATTTCGAGTTGCGTGTTGCAACGCCCCAGACGTTCCGTCCCTCACAAGACCTCGAGAGAGCGATTTCGGGAAACGTGCAGATTCTCGAAGATCCGATGGAAGCGGCGCGTGGAGCGGACGTACTTTACACAGATGTTTGGGTAAGCATGGGAAAGGAGAGCGAGTCGGCGTTGCGCATGGAGCAATTCCAAAAGTACCAAATCAACCACGATCTGCTCGCGCTGGCGCCCGGTGCGATGGTGCTTCATTGCCTGCCGGCGTATCGCGGAAAGGAAATCACCGAGGATGCCTTCGAGGAGCATGCCGAGACGATCTTTCTCCAGGCGGAGAATCGATTGCACACGCAAAAAGCAATCCTGTCGCTTGTCAGCTGTTGAGTCTTTCTTGAATCTTTCCATGAATCGAGACGCGATGGATTGTTGGCATGCGCAGCCTAATTGCGGAGACGCAAAACATCGTTGCGTCGGAGCGATGTTTCTCTAATCTGCGGCCCTTTCAACACCTGAGCGCTGTGTCATCTGGATTTCTTGTTTCTCTAGGCATGCTATTTGCCCTGCTGTGCGGCCTCGTAGGCCTTGGAGGTGCTGCTTTCCTTATCAGACAGGTTCTGAACCTTCCTGCGGGCAACGAGCGAATGCGCCAGATAGCCGGCGCCATTCAGGAAGGGGCTAAAGCGTACCTCAACCGACAAATTGCTACCATTGGCGCGATAGCCGCAGTCATCTTCATCCTGCTAGCAATTTTCCGCGATTTTTCGACCGCCGCGGGATTTCTTTTGGGGGCAGTATGCTCGCTTTGTGCAGGTTACATTGGAATGAGAGTGGCTGTCGTCGCCAACGTTCGCACGGCCCAAGGCGCTACTGTGAGCCAAAAAAGGGCCCTCCAGGCTGCCTTTAATGGCGGCGCAGTTACGGGACTTCTGGTTGTCGGACTCGCGCTCCTTTCGGTCGGCATCTTTTGGCTGATGATGTCGTGGATAAACCCTGAGAAGTCGATCGCGAGCCTTGTGGGGGTGGCATTGGGAGCGTCGCTCATTTCGGTCTTTGCGCGTCTGGGTGGCGGAATCTACACGAAGGCAGCCGACGTTGGTGCTGACCTCGTCGGAAAGGTAGAATCGAATCTCGAGGAAGACGATCCGCGCAACCCGGCAACCATCGCGGACAACGTTGGCGACAATGTAGGTGATTGCGCCGGAATGGCTGCAGACGTTTTCGAAACATATGCAGTCGCTCTCATTGGCACTGTGCTTGTCGGCGCGCTTACCGCCGGTCTTGGGGCGCCGGTTGTCTTTCCGTTCTTGCTTGGTGGCGCCGCAATTATCGCGTCGCTGGTTGGCATCGTCTTTGTCAACGTCTCCAATACGACGCCGACAAACGCTCTTATAGGCGGCGTCGTTGTAAGCTCGCTTCTGTCGGCGGTTTTTTTCTGGCCATTGACCAGCTTTCTCTTTCCGGAAGGCTTGAGAGTTCGGGATGTGCTGAGCGGCGCTGAGACGGTTTATTCGGCCGGCGGTGTCTATTTCTCTTCGCTGCTCGGCCTTTTAATGACGGGGGCCGCAGTCTTTATCACAAACTATTATACTGCCACCGGCCACTCACCGGTGCGCAAGATCGCTGAAGCAAGTGTCACCGGCCACGCAACGAATATCATTGCTGGTCTGGCTGTAGGGCTCCACGCGACGGCGCTGCCCGTGCTTTGCATCGTGGCATCCATCTGGCTGAGCCATAGCGCTGCCGGACTCTACGGAATCGCCGTCGCGGTAATGGCAATGCTTTCGATGTCTGGCATCATCATCTCGCTCGACGCGTTCGGACCGATAACGGACAACGCGGGTGGAATAGCGGTGATGAGCGGACTCCCCAAATCGGTGCGGACCATCACCGACGAGTTGGATGCGGTCGGAAACACGATGAAGGCAGTGACCAAAGGCTATGCCATCGCCAGCGCCGGTCTCGCTGCGGTAGTCCTCTTCGGCTCCTACTTTGTTGATTTAAAGCACCATCTCGAAAGCCCGGCCAGCAAGCTGCATCTGGATCCTGCGCAGATCGAGCAGGCTTTGTCTTTTTCACTGAAAGATCCGAAGATCATCATTGGGCTTTTTCTCGGAGGGCTCTTGCCGTACCTCTTCTCGGCATTCAGCATGAATGCGGTCGGCCGCGCTGCGGGAGCCGTGGTCACTGAAGTGCGCCGCCAGCTTAAACAGCACCCAGGCATTCTCAAAGGCAATGACACGCCGGAATACGGAACGTGCGTCGATATCGTTACCAAGGCCGCTCTGAAGGAGATGATTGTGCCCGCGCTGCTCCCGGTCGTCGCGGTCGTCGTCGTCGCGGCTATTCCTGACGGCATGATCATCTTGGGCGGTGTTCTCGTGGGAAGCATCGTAACAGGCTTGTTCATGGGTATTTCAATGACCTCAAGCGGCGGCGCGTGGGATAATGCCAAGAAATACGTCGAAGAAGGCAATTTCGGTGGCAAGGGGTCCGAGGCCCACAAGGCCGCAGTGACCGGCGATACAGTGGGAGACCCCTACAAGGATACCAGCGGGCCGGCAATCAATCCCATGATCAAGGTTGTCAACATCGTTGCCATCCTCGTTATCCCGATTTTCTTTTAGCTCAGAGCAAGAGCTATTTCGCGGATTCCTCGTTTACCTGTTCATCCTCTTCTTCTTCGAGCTCACGGCGCAATGCCTTTGAGATGAACGGCCTCACGAAGCCATAGAGGAGGAATGTCACGAACAGCAGCGCAGGCATCCATTCGTAAAACATCGCACTGAATACCATGACCACGATGATCAGCAGAAAGCGCGGAATCGATCTTTGGGTTCTCCATCCGAGACCCTTGAAGCTGGGATAATGCACACGGCTGAACATCATGAACGAGAGGAACAACATCAAACCGGCGAGCGCATACTTCCAAATTCCAATTTCCTTTGCGCCCTCTTCCAGCCAGAGCATGAAAAGGGTTAACGACGCGATAAGCCCTGCTGCCGCCGGGATTGGGAACCCGATAAAATCGTCAGCGGGTTTGTCATTCCTTGCATTGGCATAACAATTGAACCGCGCCAGGCGGAGTGTCCCGCACAGAAGATAAACGAAAGCGATCAACCAGCCTGTGCGGTAGAAGTCGCGGAGCACGATCTGATAGACCAGCAGAGCCGGCGCGATTCCAAAGGATACCACGTCCGCGAGCGAATCGAATTCGCGCCCGAAAGGACTTTCATTTCCGCCGAGCCGGGCAAGACGCCCGTCGAGAAGGTCGAACACGCACGCGCCAAGAATGAATGTGAGCGCCTGGTGATACAACACGACCGCAGATCCTCCCTGTTGGATGACCAGCGCCGCCTCAATAATTCGCAAGACGGCGGCAAAGCCGCAAAAGAGATTTCCTGCCGTCATCAAATTCGGCAGGAGATAGATTTTGGGTTCTTCGTTCGAGTTCATCCCTGCCTTACGCTGAGCCTTGCGATGGCCGTCTCGCCACCTCGCACTCGGTCTCCGGGCTTTACCAGAATCTCTGATTCAAGGGGCAGGTCAACTTCGGTGCGGGAGCCGAACCGAATCATCCCGAATCGCTCGCCTCGATGCACCGAATCGCCAACCTGTTTCCACGCGCAGATTCTCCGCGCGATAGCGCCGGTGATCTGGCGTACCACGATCGTAATGCCCTTGCCCTCGATGGCCCAAGTGCGGCGCGCGTTCACCTCGGAACTGGATGGGTTGCGTGCGTCAACGAACCGGCCCGTCATCGACTCCGAGTGAGTGATCTCACCTGCGATGGGCGCCCGATTCACGTGAACGTCGAATACGGAAAGGAAAATCGCGATGCGTTTTACCCTGCGCTTGATGAGCTGATCCTCTCCTGTCTCTTTCACTTCGACGACGACGCCGTCTGCGGGGGATACGGCTAGCGCTTCATCTCCCGGCGGCTGGCGCTCGGGATCACGAAAAAAATAAAACGAGAACAGCAAAAGCGCCGCGAAGATAAGAGACACCAGCGGAAACCAGGCGAGCGAAACGAGAAAGCAAATCGCAAGGATTCCGAGAATCCAACGAGCTTCGCCTAGAGCAAGAAATTTCATGCCGTCATCATAATTCTCGAAACGGTGTCTGCGAGCCCATAGTTGAAATCGGCGCTGGCACGGGTACTCTGACCAAGATGACATCGACTGCGGACATGACAATGGCTGAGCTTCTTGAGGCCTACCCGGGCGCTCAACGCGCTCTATTTCGAAACTACCACATTGGCGGCTGTGCAAGTTGTGGATTCAGGCCCGATGAGACGCTCGCGGAGGTTTGCCTTCGGAATGACGGCCTCGATCCGGAGCAAGTCTTTGAAAGCGTTCGTCGTGCCTGGGAGCAGGACGAGCGCATGATGATCTCCCCTGGTGAGGTCAAGGGTTTGCTCGAAGCTGATGGCGTTGAGATTCTCGATATTCGAACCCGGGAGGAATACGATGCCGTGCATGTCGAGGGCGCGCAGTTCCTTGACCAGGCGCTGATGCAGCAAATGCTCGCTGCCAGACCCAAGGACGACGTGCTGGTTATCCTGGATCATGATGGTTCGCGGTCTCTTGATGCTGCTGCGTTTTTCGCAGGCCATGGTTTTACCAACATTAAATGCCTTCGTGGCGGAATCGATGCCTGGAGCGTTCAGGTTGATCCCAATTTGCCGCGTTACACCTTGGAATGAGCGACGATCTGGAGGCAAGAGTTCAGGCTGCGGTGCAGCATCCGCAGAACCTCGGCGAAATGTCGGGTGCCGACGCTGTGGGAACCGTCGGAAGTGAGAATTGCGGCGACATGCTACGGATGTGGGTGAAGTTTAAGGAGGAGAACGGCCGCAAGATCATCGACAGGGCGACGTTCCAGGCATTTGGTTGCCAGACAGCGATCGCGGTCGCAAGCGTGGCGACCGAACTTATCCGAGGCAAGACCCCGGCCGAAGCCCTGGCCATGTCTGGAGAGGAGTTGGCCTCTCCGCTCGGCAAACTTCCCCCGATGAAGATCCATTGCGCCCAACTCGTCGAAGGTGCCTTGCGAAGCGCGCTGGCGGGCGAGGAAGCCCCGCAGACTGCCTTGGCTCCGACGCTCCTCGACCAGCTTGCACCGCGAAAGAACGTTAAAATCAAGCTTCAGTCATGAACGACCATCGAGAAATTTCCCTGACCCGCGACTGCGATGCGATTCAAATCCCAAGCGGGCATCCGATCGTCCTTCCCGAGGGAATGGACGTCATCATCACCCAATCACTGGGCGGAACGTACACCGTGGCGACCCCCGGTGGCCTTGCTCGTATCGAACTCAAGGATGGCGACGCCCTGGGTTTCGATCCTCTTGCGCCCGCTGAGTCGCCAAGGAAACATGAGGGACCCGCAGAGGAGGCTGTGTGGCTGCAGCTCAAGACCGTATTCGATCCGGAGATTCCCGTGAACGTGGTCGACCTCGGCCTCATTTACGACTGCCGGGTCGACGCCACAGAATCCGGCACCTCGGTCCTGGTGCGCATGACGCTTACCGCACCCGGCTGCGGAATGGGGCCAGCAATCGCTGCGGACGCCAGGCAAAAAATTCTTGCCATCGAAGGGGTCGACGACGCAGAGGTTGAGCTGGTCTGGGACCCTCCTTGGAATCAGTCGATGATCAGCGAAGAGGGACGAATGAAACTCGGCCTCGTCTGAGCGACGACGGTCCGTGCGTCGATTTCGGTTGCTTTTCCAGCAATTTCATCCAGATTTTCCGCCCCTATGAGTCAACATCCCAGCCTGAAGGGCAAGGGCGCCATCAAAGCCAAGCGCAGCGTTCTGAAGCGCTTTGAGCGGGTCGAGCTTATGAAAAAGCGCGGCCAGTTCAAAGAGGGCCAGCGCGTGATTGGCCTGCCCAAGACGAAGCCCGAAGAATGACATTCGGGCGACAAGCTGCCGGCTGTCGCACACCTTAAACTGCGCTGGCCATGCGCTTGAATCGTTTCCTTGCCGCAGCGGGTTTTGGGTCACGTCGCGCCTGCGAGGCGCTGATCAGGGAAGGCAAGGTCTCGATCAACGGTCATTTCATTCGCGATCTTGCAACGACCGTCGAACCCGACGACGACGTGCGCGTTGCCGGAAAGAGCACTCCGCGACTCTCGCCACCCATCCATATCCTTCTACACAAACCAAGGGGTCTGGTTTGCACGCGATCGGACGAACGGAAGCGGCCAACCATCTTTGACCTTGTGCCACCGCATTTCGGGCGGCTCTTCCATGTGGGACGTCTCGACAAAGAGAGCGAGGGGTTGATCCTGCTCACCAATGACGGTGCGTTGTCACATCGTCTGACCCATCCTGCGCACGAAGTGGAAAAGGAGTACGAAGTGCTCCTTGATAAGCCCTTTGACGCGCAGTACGTCCCGAAACTTTTGCGGGGGTTTAGTATTGAAGGCGGCAGGGCAAGGGCGGAGCGGGTTCAAATCGTCGCTCCCGCCGTGGTAAGAGTTGTCCTTCGCCAGGGAATGAAGCGGCAGATTCGCTTGATGTTCTTGAAACTTGGTTACGAGGTGAAGAGACTCCTTCGCACGCGCATTGGAGGTTTGAAACTGGCAACGCTTCGTCCCGGGGAGTGGCGCGTTCTCGACAAGCGCGAGGTTGCGCTTTTGGAGGGCGTCGATAAAAGGAGGTCGTGAAGAGTCCGCTAGCCGCCTTTCCCGGTTCTCCCCCCGCTCTCGGCCCTTATTCGCTCGGCGTGTTGGCGAGCGGAAAATTTCTCTTTGTCTCGGGCATGACTCCCTTTGATCCCGCGACGGGCAAGATCGATCGCGGCAGCATCTCGCGACAGACCGAATTGGTTCTGGAGAGTATCAAGAACGTTCTCGCCGCTGGCGGTGCCTCCCTTTCCGATGTGGTAAGCTGTAGAGTCTACCTCTCAAACCTTACCCCGGAGAGTTTCAAGGAAATGAACGAGGTCTACGTGCGCTACTTCGGTGACTCGAAGCCCGCCCGGGCCACCATCGGCGCGCAATTGTTGGGCTTCGATGTCGAAATTGAGTGTGTGGCGGCTCTGGAGTAGCTTTGTAGCTTGGGTAGGTGTTTCCGAGATTGGATCGTTGCGTTGACGAGTCTTGGAGCGGGTTGTACCCTCTTGGCTCTCAGCGTCCTCATAGCTCAAGCGGATAGAGCAGGGCTCTCCTAAAGCTCAGATGGTGGTTCGACTCCACCTGGGGACAAGAGGTTTATTACACATGGCAGGAGCTCGTTGATGGGTTTTTATTTCGCCAACCCATTGGGGGCGCTGGCCCTTTTGGGCATCGCTGGAGTGGTCTTGCTTCACTTTCTGCGGCGAAGGTCCCGGCAGGTCACGGTGAGCACCCTATTTCTTGTTCAACGTGCGCTACCGTCAAGTGAAGGCGGGAAGCGAATCCGCCGGTTCCGGAACACATTGCCCTTCTGGGTGCAGGTCCTCACGGTCATCGCACTGGCCTGGCTTCTAGCGCAACCCCGCTGGATCGATGCAAGGAGCGCCCAGACCGTCGTGGCAATATTAGACTGCTCGGCTTCGATGAACGCATTCCGCAACGAAACCTTGCAGGCGGCCGCCTCCGAACTGGGGCGCATGGAATCGGCGGCCGCTCACACGCACTGGATCATTTTGCGTTCTGATGGCTCACGGCTGGCCGCTGGATCCGAGTTGTCCGATGTTCTCATTCAGACCGAGCGCGATTGGCGGCCCGCGCTGGGCATACATGATCCGGCCGAGGCGAATCGACTCGCTCGCGTCCTCGCGGGCCCGGGCGGATCGGTCATCTATTTCACGGACCACAAGCCTTCAGCAGCAGAGACTTCCGATGCCCTTTGGGTTGCCGTTGGTGAACCGATCGAGAATGCCGGATTTCTCGGGGTGGGAATCGCTGAGGGTCGGTGGACGGCCCTCATGAAAAATTTCGGCAGATCCGCCCGGAATGTACGTTGGCGTATCGCTGGCGAGGCGGAGTGGCGCGACCAGCAACTCGGTCCCGGAGAGGCAAGCGAGCTCTCGGGAGAAGTGCCTGCCGGAAGCAATCGCCTGACTCTCGAACTTGAAGGCGATCGATTCGCTTTAGACGATCGGGTTCCAATAGTTCGGCCGCAACGGAAGACGCTTGTAATTCGCGTCGAGGACTCGGAGGGATTTCGCTCCGTTTTCGAACAGATCCTTCGAATCGCCGAGCCCGCGGAGATGACCGCAGACGGAACGCCGGATATTTCCATCGAAGTGTCCAATCCCCTGATTCCGAGAGCTTTTTCCGGTTCGGCGATGGTTTTTGCGGAGGACTCTGGAAAGCCGGGCAGGTTGCTCTCAGGACTTATCGTTTCGGAGAATCATCCGTTGATGAAGAATCTGAATTGGCAGGGACTGATTGCTCGCGACACCTTTGGAATTGCCTATCGCGAAGGCGATACGCCGCTTCTCTGGCAGGGCGGACGACCGCTCATTTTCCTGCGCATGCGAGACAATCTTCCCCAGTTGATTTTCAATTTCGACATTCGGCACTCAAATGCCTCGCGCCTGCCTGCATACGGTCTCTTGATCCATCGTTTTCTGTCCAACCGCCGTGCAGAGAAGGCCGCTTATGAAGCGGCGAACGTAGAAACGCGCCAGAAGATTTCGGTGGCCGGTATCGGACCCATTGCCGCCCCTGACGTGCCGGGCTTTTTTTCGCTCAAGGGATCCGAAGGAAGGATCTTGTTCGACGGAGCAGCTCAATTCACGGATTCGCGGGAATCGGACTTTAGTGCGGCTTCGAGCGGGCGCAGCGAAGCGGATACGGTCGAACTGGTCCGCCAGAGGCATGCGACCGGCGAGTCCATTGAGCCCATTTGGCTGCTCCTGGTGGCCGCGTTGATGCTATGGAACTGGTATTTGACCGGTGGTCCCGCGCGCACGCCGCTCACGGCATGATTTTTCTCCTGTCACCGTGCGCGGCGAGGCCGTATTTCTCGTGAAGACATGGCAAGTTTCTTTGGAGAAGTTTTTCGCATTGCAACATGGGGCGAATCTCACGGAGGCGGAGTCGGAGTTGTGATCGATGGATGTCCCCCGCGCCTTGCGCTTTCTGAGCAGGACATCCAGCCCGACCTTGATCGCCGGCGCCCGGGGCAGAGCGATATCGTCACGCCACGCAAAGAGGAGGATGCTTGCCAAATTCTCTCGGGTGTATTTCAGGGATCAACACTGGGTACTCCTATCTCGATCATGGTTCGAAATACCGACGCACGGCCCGAGGCCTATAGGGAAATGGAGACGACGTTTCGACCGTCGCATGCTGACTTCACGTACCAGGCAAAGTATGGGATAAGGAACTGGCAGGGAGGGGGTCGCGCCTCTGCGCGTGAGACCATCGGGCGTGTTGCGGCGGGCGCTGTGGCAAGAAAGCTGCTCAAGACCCTTTTTCCAAACATCGAGATCCTCGCTTATGTGACGGCGATTCACGATATCGAGGCGGAAGTGAATCCCGATACGGTGACATTCCAGGAAATCGAGGCGAATGCGGTGCGATGCCCGGACCCCGCAGCCGCCGCGGCGATGATTGAGTGCATCAAGCGAGTGCGAAGCGAAGGAGATTCGGTAGGCGGCCTTCTTGAGGGAGTGATTCGCGGCGCGCCTCCCGGACTCGGTGAGCCGGTCTTTGATAAGCTGGAGGCGGATTTGGCGAAGGCAATGTTGAGTCTTCCTGCGACAAAGGGCTTCGAAATCGGCTCGGGATTTGCAGGTACCAGGCTCAAGGGTTCCGAGCACAACGACCCGTTTCGCATGAGAGAATCTCGCGTTCGAACGGTGACCAACTTTTCGGGCGGGATTCAAGGCGGTATCAGCAACGGCGAACCAGTGGTTTTTCGGGTCGCCTTTAAGCCGACCGCTACCATAGCGAAGCCACAGCAAACGGTGACTGTGTCCGGAGAAGACGTCGAGCTCTCGGCCCGTGGCCGGCACGACCCTTGCGTGCTTCCACGCGCTGTGCCAATGGTCGAGGCGATGGCAGCGTTGGTGCTTTGCGATCATGCTCTGCGACAGCGCGCACAGGATTGCCTGCCCCGATAGTTCCATGCGCGGATCGCCATTCTGGCAGGCGGCTTTCGTATTTGTCGGGGTCGTTTTTCTCGTTTGGCAAACCTGGCGGGGCTGGCGTGCCGGCCTTTTTCGCGGCGGGGTGAACTTTGCCGCCATCCTGGTGTCCACTGTGCTGGGATGTCTCGCAGCGGAGCTTACCGCAGCGCCATTTGGCGGACTGCATTCGCTTTCGGGACTTCTTGCAGGAGCAGTCGTTGGCGGGGGGCTGGGAATCTTCTTGTTCGTTGCGATCTGGTTTGTCGGGGCGGTAACTCTCAAGCGAACCGGGCACCACGCTTTCGGTCCGCTAAGATTCCTTTGGGGAGCGGGAGGTGCACTGTTCGGGTTCCTGATTGGGCTGGCTGTCCTGTTGGGGAGCATTTCCGTTGTTCGTGGTCTTGGCGCCTTAGCCGAATCTCGAATCGAGGCAACGCAGCCGGATGCACGCGAACCGCTTCCTACGAGAGTGGCGGGCGGGCTGGTAATGCTCAGGGAATCGCTTGAACTCGGCTCAACCGGCCGTTTTCTTGAGTCGGTCGATGTGTTGCCTGTGGGCTTCTACGAAATTGTCCTGCAGGTTGGAAAGTTGACCAGCGATCAGGAGAAAATGGCGCGGTTTCTCGAGTATCCCGGGATCCGGGAAACTCTACAAAATCCGCGTGTCGTCGCTGCCTTGTGCGATCCGGGCGTCGTCCGCGCATGGCAGGATAGGAATGTTCTCAGGATCATCAATAGCAAGGCTGTCGCAGCCGTTGTGAAAGATCCCGCGCTTGCCGAGCAACTCAAGAACGTCGACGTTCGGGCTGCTTTGAAATTCGCGCTGGAGTCTCCACCCCCTTCTCAGTCACCCTCATCGTCTCCGCCTCCAAAGAAACGTAAGTAACTCAATGTCGAAATACATCGCCACGATTGGTCTCGAAGTACATGTCCAGCTTAAGACGCGAACGAAAATGTTTTGCTCGTGTGCTGTGGAGCATGGTGCCGAGCCAAATACCAACGTCTGCCCGGTCTGTCTCGGATTTCCCGGTGCGCTTCCCGTAATGAACGAGGAAGCATTGCGCCTCACTGCGCTGGCGGGGCTCATGCTGGGCTGCGAGATCCCGGAAGTCTGCAAGTTCGACCGCAAGAATTACTTCTATCCGGACATGCCGAAGAACTACCAGATCAGCCAATATGATTTGCCCTTTTGTCTGGGCGGAATCGTCCCGCTTCACGACCTTGCGTATCCCAAGGACGCTCAAAAATCCATCGCCACGAAGGACAAACAGGTTCGTCTTGTGCGGATCCATCTTGAGGAGGACGTTGCGAAGAGCTTTCACATGGAGAACTCGACGGGCATTGATTTCAATCGGGCTGGAACGCCGCTGCTTGAAATCGTCAGCGAGCCCGACATTGGCGGACCCGAAGAGGCTTTTGCTTATCTCAGCGTGCTTCAACAGTTGGTCATCTATGGCGGAATCAGTGACGCGGATATGGAGAAAGGCCATCTTCGCTGCGACGTAAACGTCTCCGTCCGCCCATCGGAATCCGAAAAGTGGGGCGCAAAGATCGAACTCAAGAATCTCAATTCGATTTCGGGAGTTCGTCGCGCCTTGGCTTTTGAGATCGACCGTCAAATCGAAGTGCTTGAGGCCGGAGGAGTTCTCGAACAGGAAACCCGCCGATGGGACGATGTGCGGGGCGAAACCCAGTTGATGCGGGTTAAGGAAAGCGCGCATGACTATCGCTATTTCCCGGACCCCGATCTCCTTCCGGTAAAAACCATTTCTATCGTCGAAGCCGCCCGCCGCAGGAAACCAGAGCTGCCTTGGGAAAAGCGTGCGCGCTACGTCACCGACTTCGGAGTCACCGAGTATGACGCCGCGGTGCTGGCGAGCGATCTGGCCACTTCGAGGTATTTCGAGACAGCTGCTGCGGGGGCGAGAAAGCCTAAGAGCGTCGCAAATTGGATTCTTAACGACCTGCAGAGTGCGCTTTCCGCGGCAGGCAAAACCATCGCTGAATGTCCGATCACTCCCGCCGCGTTCGATGAATTGGTGAACCTGATCGAAGAAGGGAAGATCAATTCCAAGCAGGGCAAGGAGGTTTTCGTTGAGATGTTTGCGAGCAGCCGGCCGGCGGCCGAGATCGTGAAGGAAAGGGGGCTCGAGCAGGTCAGTGATACGTCGGCCATCGAGGCGTTGGCCGATGCGGTGATCGACGCAAATCCGGGGCCCGCCGCGGATTTTAGGGCCGGCAAGCTCGCAGCGCTAAACTTTCTCAAAGGACAAGTGATGAAACTCTCCAAGGGAAAAGCCAATCCCCAGCTCGCCGGAGAGATCTTGCAGAAAAAACTTGGTTCTTGATCGGATCCAGGCCGCAAGGCCTCAACAATCTCGGCAATCCCATCTATAGCTGGACGGGCGCTGTCAAAGTGACGGATGCCGCCACGGGGAGGA
>DATDAX010000072.1:0-13709 GCA_036525175.1 Terrimicrobiaceae bacterium
TTGCGTGGTTTGTCCATGGCACGGAGCGGAATTTGATCTTGTCACCGGCAAGGCCCTGACGCCGCCCGCCGTTGAAGATGTGCGGTGCTACAAGGTGCTGTTATCTGGTGGCGACATCTCTCTTGAGTTGGATTAGAGCAGTTCAGCTGGTCGCGTATCCAAAGCTCGCCCGTCGCCCTGATTGGCGGTTCCCTCCTCCGATCGAACGCAGGCCGCAAGAGCTGCAAAAGTCATTGCTAGCGGCGTGCCGATTCTTCGGTTGCCCTCGGTCGGCTCCACCGCCATGTCAAACGAAGTCGCTTGCGAAGTGCGGCAATAAACGTGTGAATTCCGCGTAGCACAGGCAGTAAACGCGGGGGAACACCGAGATACCGTAGAGCCTCGAGGGTGCCGTTGATAAAGCGTTGGTGCAAGGCTGAATTGCTCCAAAACTCCTTCGAAGGCGGTCGAGCAAGCCAGTCGTGAAGGGCTTCCTGAAGCGCGGTGCTACCGGTCACACGCCGACAGAACGCGAGTTCTTCGCGGCGACACGCTGCTTCGATCCTGTGTCGCAGGTCTTCACGGTACGGTATGCAGCGATCGATACGTGCATGCGCTGACTCATGAACGATGGTCGCTGCGAGCTCGTGCACCGTAACGGTGGCGTCGCGCACGAAGCGCGGATCGAGTTCGCATGCTTGAGCGGCAGCATGGAAGTCTGCCTGGCTGCCAGGTAGAACACGAATCCAGATCCGCGAAATATCGCGACGCAGCCGCTGATAGCGGCGGGGATCATGCAGCCGTATCATTTCAAGAGCTTCTTCGACACGCTGGAAAATGGCTTCAGCGTCACTTTCGGGAGTCCCGAGCCATAGGCCGTCAAAGTCACGGGCGGTCGAGAGTCGAAGCAGTATGCGGTCGCCGAATCGGAGGTTGCGAGGCTTAGACTTCAACACCTTCAAATAGGTGCGATCGTTTTTGGGATTTCGAGCCCGTGACTCTTCGTTGGGCGAGTCTGAACCACTGTCGTTGGTCGGCACCTCAAGATCTGACCACATCCGCCGAGCGGCCTGCAAGATTCTAACATTGCCGCCTCCCGAACTTATTGCTCCGGACTCTACCAGATGCTTCCATTAGTTAGGATTTGGGTGTCCGGAAGGACGCTAAAGCATTATCAATGCTCGTTCGCCACGGGCTCGGAAGAGCTGTCAAACGCTTACCGCCGGACCATTAATGAGGGATTGCGATGCTGCCAGCCCGCGGTTGGCTCAGCCTCTCTACAAAACCTTCTGCGAACCTTTGGAGCGATCCTCGCCAATTTGCGGAACGGCGTCGCGGGAATTGCGGGGCAGTTCCACTTCGAGGTGGCCGTCTTCATATTTCACTCTCGTTCCGAATTGCCGGCTCTCGCGAGTGAGAACGTTACTGAGCCAAGTGGCGTCCGCTGCTGATGCACGCCGCAGGCTGAACCGGAAAATCTGAAGCGGAACCAGGCGCAGGCGCACCAATTCACCCGTCAGTGCATCGAGGGTCGGAAAGTACATGAGCGCAAGATCGTCGCGATAGGATTCGTATCCTTCAATGCCTTCGTAGTCGTTGAGGAAGTCCCCAGCTCCGTAGACGATGAGCTTCCCGTTGTAGACCTCCAGTGGCCGAACGTGGTGTGACGAGTGGCCGTGAATGATGTCCACCGCCCCCGAATCGATGAGCCTGCGGGCGAACTCGATCTGCTCGTCCGGAACCTCGTATCCCCAGTTGCTTCCCCAATGGACGGAGAAAATCACGATGTCCTCTGGACGGCTTTGACTCCTTATGGACGCGATCACCGCTTCAGCATCCCGCGGCGAAAGGTCCGGAAGAAAATTGACGCCTGGCGTGGATGCTCCGGCAGCCCAGGACGCGGGGACTCCTGCGGAATCCATCCCGTATCCGAAGACGAGCACCCGTGTGCCGGACATGACCTCGCGAATTGCTGGTGCACCCGCTTCAATCGCAGTCGATCCAGCACCTGTGTATTTGATGCCTGCACGGCGCAGGGTCTCGAGAGTTTCCAAAAGTCCGCCGAACCCCAGGTCGACTGTATGATTATTCGAGAGAATGCAGCAGTCGATTGCGGCGACTTTGAGAAGTTCGACATTGGCCGGGTGCATGCGATAATGAATTCCCTTCCGCGGCCAAAACTCCTCGCTCTGGGTGATGCTTGTCTCGAGGTTGACGATCCTTGCAGCGGGCTGGATCTCGTTAAGGATATCGAGCGCATCGCCCCAGACGTATCGGTAGTCAACGGGCTTTTGGAGGGGTCCGTTTTTCTTTTCCGCCAGCGTAACGTACATCCGGGCATCCCTCACGTAGGGTTCGAAGAGGTGCGGCGGATTTGAGACGGGCAGGACTTGATCAATTCCACGTCCCGTCATCAGGTCGCCGCAGAAGAACAATGTGACCAAGGCACGCATCATTTGGTCGGAAATCTCTTCCATTGCACCGTATCATGAAACCGGTGTTCACGCGCAGGGAATCCGCGCACCATGAAGGCTCGACTTCGCGTTCTCCCCGGGTTTGATTGGACGGATGCGCGATCCCTTTCTTCAGGCGGCCATTGACGAGGCCAGGCAAGGTCTTGCGGAGGGTGGCATTCCTATCGGTTCTGTGATTGTTCATAAGGGCCGGATCATCGGCAAGGGGCACAATATGCGGGTGCAGAAGGGAGATCCTCTCTTGCATGGAGAGATGAGCGCGTTCCAGCACGCCGGTCGTCAGCCAGCTGCGGTGTATCGCGAATGTGTGCTGTATACGACGCTCTCACCGTGTCCGATGTGCAGCGGAACGTCGCTGCTCTACAAGGTTCCGAGAATTGTCATTGGCGAGAACGTGACTTTTCTTGGCGCGGAAGATTGGTTGCGCCAGCAGGGCGTGGAGCTGGATGTCGTTCAGGACGACGAATGTATCGAGATGATGCGAAAATTCATTTCCGACCGTCCGGAACTTTGGAACGAGGACATCGCTGTTTAGCGAGGCATCGACCGCAGTCAGTCGGGCCATGTGAGCAGCCTTGCGAAGCGCAGGCCGGCTTCCGTGAAGCGAGGGGAACCTTTGGGCCCGGAGATCAGGTTCTTGGTGATTCGGGAGTAGGGTTGACCGGTCTCCTTCACCCATGCGACCGCAGGTTGCGCAATGGGCGTTTCTGCGGCCTCGACTCTTATCGGAGTTCCGTAGCGCGAGAACGTGATCGTCCACGCTGGTGGATCCGCAATCTCGCCCACCGGCACCAGCCAAGGGTAGGCCCGTGCAAGGTAAAAGTTGGGCGAATTCCTTACCGTTATTTTGAAGCTTGGATCCGCGGCAGCAAGAAAGTCGGAAATTTTCAAAGAGGGATTTCCATGCGCGGCAATCAACAGCGCCGCTGGATCGGAGCCGACGAGATTCAGACCGTTGTAGATGCCGTGGCGATTTGGGTCTCTTGGAAAATTGGCGTCATGCCAGCCTTCAAAATTCCTGTTAAGCATCATGCACACCTCGAAGTGGGTGTGGGCTCGCTCCCGATCGATACCGGCGCCTGTGAAGCCCATGATGCCGAGAGCGTCGCCCTGGCGCACGGGTTGGTCCGCTTCGACCGAAATGGAAGAGAGATGGGCGTAGACGGTGTAGTACGGGCTGCCGGCCCAGAGATGCTCGACGACGACGTATCTCCCGTAGTTTGATGCGCCGGCCTCCCTGCTTACGTGGACGACCCTGCCTGCGGCGGCGGCCCTTACCTCATCGGTCGGATTGCCATGCGGGTCACGATGCACAGGGCAGATGTCGATTCCTTCATGAAATTGAATGCACAGGACTCTTCCGCCATCCCGGATCGGACCTCGGACGAATCCGAACTGACCACCCTGCCATGGCTTGGATTTCTCGCCCTCGAAGTTGCGGTTCACGTACATGAAAAAGTCTCTCGGTCGACCTTCGAGCAGGGCGCGATTGTCGGTCGGGAAGTCGACGAGCGGCTGCGCCCGCAAGACTCCCAGGGCCAGGAGAAAAAGTCCTGCGGCGCGGGCCGCAGTCATTGTTGCGCGTTCTTCGGCGCCGGCTTGCCTTTGGACTCTTTGGACTCCTTTTTTCTGACGTCCTTGATCGTCGCGAGCGCCCGCTTCTTCTGTTCCGGAAACTCCTTTTCCCTTCCGATGATCGGATGCCGGGCTTGGAGCTCGATGATCTCCCTTGGCACAAATCCCGAAGGGATAAACAAGACACCATCGCTGATCTTCTGGCCAACCATCATGGCGCATGCGACCCGTCCGTTAATCATCGCGACAACCAACGTGTCGCGATACTCGATCGTGTGTTGCATGAGCTTGTTCGTGCCATTGGCATCGAGCTTGAAATAGCAGCCGATCGTGCCGTCCGCGGCAGCGAAAGGATAAAACGCCACAACGTCGCGCTCCGTGACGATAGGAACCTTCCGAATGACAGTCTGTTTCGACGGGTTGACGAGCGTGACGGGAACAACAAACGTTTCACCTTCGCGAGGATTGCCCTCGGCATGAAGGCGAATCGAAACCGCAGATGGTTTCTGCTCGGCCGCCAGGGCCATCAATGGGAGCAAATAGATCAGGACGAGCAGGCGCATTTTCGGATGATAATTATCAAGAACGGATTTGCAACCGCGACGCCGCTAGCTTAGCAAGTTACAACGATGAAGTCGTTCGCAATGTTTTTAGCCCTGATTTCACCTGGAATTCTTCAGGCACAGCAGGTGCCTGCAGCGAAACCAAGTCCCACGCCTGCGGAGTCCTACCCCGCATCGGCGTTTGCGGTGCTTCCTCCGGATGAGGGCAGCGTGTTTTTTGCCGAGCGTCAGGAAGCGAAATTCACGATGAGCAATGAGGGGCAAGCGTTGCTGGAGGAGGATTCGGTGGCTACCTACCCCCGTTCCAAGGGAAGCCCGGATAGCGTCGCCACCATGTTCACGAAGTTCTTTACAGATATGTTTGCCTCCGTGAGGCTTGGTCGATTGCGTCCCGAAAATACGACACAGAATATTGCGGTCGAACCGACAGAATTCTCACTGGCCGAGCGCCGCGAGCTGGATTCGACGTATACAGTGCGCAACAACACAAAAAAGATCATGCGCCTTGATTTCAACACCACGCAGCGCATTGACATCCTTACCTCCGACCCCGCTGGAAAAGTGACTGAAAAATGGTCGGAGGACCGCGCGTTTCAATTGCAGGAAGGAGTCGTCATCATCAATCCCAAGGAGCGGATTGAATATTCGGAGAAAGTTGCCACCAGGGACATGAAGCCCCTGGAGCCCTACACAATCAAGGCTGAGATCATCGGCTACCCGGATTACACGGCGACGACGACCGTTACGCCCTCCCGCTAGGCTGAGATTGCCAAGTCCGGCGAGGAAGTTCCGCTGGGACTCAACAAACGCAATGCGTGACTTCAACGAGCGCGGGAAATGCCGGCGCTCCCATCAGCCAAGCTTCTGACCATCGAGAAATAGCGAAATTTTGCCTCCCCGACACCTCTGCAAATTATTTGTTGCCAAAGCCCCTGACGAACACTACGCCTAGCCACTAATCATCACCCGCCATGTCCGAAAAATCCATTGAAGAAAAAGTTAAAGACATCATCGTCGAGCAATTGGGAGTCAATCCCGAGCAGGTCACCCCGACCGCCTCGTTCATCGAAGATCTGGGGGCCGACTCGCTTGATACTGTCGAGCTTGTCATGGCGTTCGAAGAGGAGTTTGGGGTGGAGGTTCCGGACGAGGATGCCGAGAAGCTCCAGACCGTCGGCGACGTCGTCAAGTATATCGAAGAGCGCAGCCAAAAGTAACCCGGACGGCCGCTGCTTTAACCGATCCTTTTCGTCCCGAGCGCGCGAGTGTCTCGGGACGTTTCGTTTTGACGAAAAGAGTGCTGTTGACTCGTGCAGCGAGTGGTTCTGGGCGACTGACTTGCACGTCAGCACGTAGAAAGTAACCATGGCCGGTCTCGTCGTTCGTCCGCGTGCCCGCATACTGCACGGGCATGACTGGGTGTACGCCACCGAGGTACTCAAGGTTTTCGGGACCCCTACGGATGGGGACGTCATCTCCCTGAAGGACGGTCGGGATAAATTGCTCGGTTGCGCGATTTTCAACTCAAAATCGCAAATCATCGCGCGACGCTTTTCCAGGCGACGGCAAGGGCTTGATCTGGATTTTTTTTCCCGTCGTATCAAACAGGCGATCGCTTGGCGATCGCGGGCCGGATGCAATCCGCAACTGTGCCGCCTGGTTTGGAGCGAAGCGGATGGCCTTCCTGGCGTCGTTGTGGATCGCTATGCGGACGTGATCGTTCTCCAGACACTCACGCTCGGGATGGATAGACATAAGGAACTTATAGTAAAAGTCTTATCTGATTTGAACGACGTGCGTCATGTCATCGAGCGGAACGACAGCTCAGTTCGTGTGACAGAAGGGTTGCCCCTTGTTGCAGGACCGCTTTACGGAGGAGATCCGGGTGAGCGGGAAGTCGATGTCAAAGGCGTCCGGTTTCTCGTGAATTTCCTTCAAGGTCAGAAGACCGGCTTGTACCTCGATCAGTTGGAAAATTATTCCATTGTCGCGGAGCATGCCCGTGGGCGGCGCGTTCTCGATTGCTTCTCCAATCAGGGGGGGTTCGCATTGGCCTGTGCCAGAAACGGCGCCCTCGAGGTGACCGCAGTGGAGAGCTCTGCAGAGAGCGCAAAAAAGCTGCGAGAAAATAGCGTTCGAAACGGCTTGAGCCTCTCGGTTGTGGAGGATGATGTGTTTTCATTTCTCAAGGCCGCCGAGCGGCGAGGGGATCTCTACGATTTGATCATTCTCGATCCGCCCTCATTCACACGCACTCGTAACAAGATTAACGATGCGCTGCGAGGTTACCGCGAGTTGCATCTGCGAAGCGCTCGCCTCCTTGCGCAGGGTGTGCTTGCGACATTTTCGTGTTCGCATCACGTTTCTGCCGGCGAGTTCGACTCCGCTGTAGCAGGCGGATTCTCGGACGCCAGGCGGTCGGCACGGATCATCCGGCGGTTGGGCCAGGGGGCAGATCACCCCGTTCTCCTCCATTTGCCGGAAACTTTTTATCTCAAGGGTCTTTTGCTCGACGCCATGGCAGGTCGATGATTGTTTGTGCTGGAAATTTCTGTTTCGCGCAGTCAAAGTTTCGTAGCATCCAATTTTTTCATATGCCACCGGATCCCAGCAAAGTCTCAGGGCCTTATCTTGATTTGGAGGAAGAGAACGCGGAAGACCTCGGCGAGGAGGTGCAGAAGACCAATACCGAGTTGGAGAAACTGAAGCGGCAGCTCGAGGACATTGAGAAACAAAAGTTGCGCCTTGAAGAGCTTAAGAAGCGTCGGGACGAGCTTGAGGCTGGGCGCACGGAAATGGCGGACAAGCTCACGCGGTCGCTGGTTACTGTTCAACGGGAGGCCGAAGAGGCGCAAAAGCGGTTGGAGCAGCTCAATTCCATTCACAATTCCTTTACGCAGCACCTGCGCTATATCGAGGCGATCGATCCAAAGAGTTGGGGCGCCGTAGAACTGCCTAAGGAACTTAGCAAAGCACTTAGCGCCGTGGAAGACGCGCGAGCAGATTATGTAAAGGCGCAAGCCAAGATTGCGGTTGAGGGCTCGCCGGAGATTCCGGCAACGAGCAGTTTGCAGGGCCCGTTCGAACCAGAGTATGGCTTCCCGGAGGAGCGCGGGTTCAGCTATTGGCTCAAATCCGGATTCGCCTTTACGCTTCCTCTTCAAGTTGTTGGCCTGTTGGCGCTGATCATCTGGGCCTGGTCGCTATTCGGAGTACATTAGCCATGGCAAAATCATCGGGATCCAAGCCCAGCCGCATCGCCGCGGAGGAACGCATGCTCGAGCAGCAGCGTGAAGAAATCATGCGTAAGACGCAGGAGCTTGAGCAGAAGCTGAAGGTTCTGCCTACGGTCATCGAGGCGCAGGAAGAGCAAAGGCGTGCGCTCGCAAAACGCCGTGCTGCGTCCGCAGGTCGGGCGATTTCCCCTTACACTCTGGGCGGGGGCGGACGTCGAACACGCGCGAAAGGCACACAGACTCCTTCGCGACAGCGCTATGCCGCGCAGATCAAGACCATGGCGCTATTGATTGCGCTCGCCATCATTTTTACACTTCTCTGGCGGGTGGTCCCAGCGACTTGAGTTGCCAGGCTTTTCTCCGCTAGTCTATAAGCGCGATGTCATCTGCAAACGAGCGCTCCGGTTCGCAACGCCCTAAATACCTCAAAGCTCATCGCACCATGCTCATGGCGCGTGTCCTCGAGGAAAAACTCGCGAGCCTCTATCGCGCCGGTTTGATCAAGGGCGGTGTATTTCTTGGACGCGGTCAGGAGGCGTTAAGCGTTTCGGTGGGCATCAACCTTCGAAAGGGCGATATTTTTGCGCCGCTCATACGCGACCAGGCGGGACGCATGGCATTTGGCGACTCGGTGCTTGACACGCTTCGGACATATCTCGGCTCGCAGCTCGGCTCGATGCGCGGTCGCGACGGGAATATTCATCGCGGCCGGCCGCGCGAGGGTTACTACGCGATGATCAGTCATCTGGGGGCGATGATTCCGGTTGTTGCCGGGGGTTTGATGGCGCGCCGTTTTCGTGGGGAGACCGGGGTTGTTGGAGCGACATGCCTTGGAGATGGCGGAACTTCTACAGGCGCGTTTCACGAGGGAATCAATGTCGCCGCGGTCGAAAAGCTTCCGCTCGTGCTCGTAATTGCAAACAATCAGTACGCCTACTCGACGCCCAATCAACGTCAGTTCGCATGCAAGGATCTGCTCGACAAGGCCGCCGGCTACGGAGTGGCAGGACATCGTGTGGATGCCACGGATCTCGCGGATTGTCTCAAGATCGTGGGCACCGCAATCGACCTCGCGCGCCGCGGAGGCGGTCCCCAGCTTGTCATCGGCGACTTGTTGCGCCTGGTCGGTCACGGCGAGCACGATGACGCAGCTTACGTCGATCCCAGGCTTAAGTCGGCCCCTCTGGGAAGGGACTGCCTTAGGACCAGTGAAGAATTCCTGATGAGCAGTGGCTGGGCTTCCGCCGAGCAAATCGCGCGCTGGCGCGCGGAAGCCAAGAACGAAGTCGATGTCACTGCTGCGAAAGTGCAGCGTGAGCCCCCGCCTGATCCCGCTGAAGAGGACTGGAGGGCCGTTTCGACCCGTTGCGAGACTCTTGCAGAGGCAGAGGCATGATCACGTACTTGGAAGCCATTCGTTCTGCGCTGGCCAAAGTATTGGCTGATGATCCCCGCGTATTTCTTTACGGACAGGACATCGGATCTTTCGGAGGAGCCTTCAAGGCCACAAAGAACCTCGCGGTCGAGTTTCCGGGACGGGTCCTCGATTCTCCGCTCAGCGAGGATGCCATTGTCGGCGTCGCGATCGGCGCGGCGATCGAAGGAATGCGTCCTGTTGTGGAAATGCAGTTCGCGGATTTCTCGGTGTGCGGTTTCAACCAGATCGTCAACCACGCGGCGACATTGTTTTATCGTACGGAGGTTCCTTGTCCGATCGTCGTGAGGCTTCCATCAGGCGGCACGCCGGGCAGCGGCCCCTTTCATAGCCAGAGCATGGAGGCTTTGTATGCTCACTGTCCCGGTCTCATCGTGATGACTCCGGGCACGGTGGAGGATGCATTTTCCATGTTGATTGAGGCGGTGGCGATCGACGATCCGGTGCTCTTCTGCGAACACAAATTTCTCTACAATCACCTCAAGGCCGATCGGCTGCCAGACTTCGGAATGCCCGCGCTCAAGTCGCGGTTGGCGAGACAGGGACGCGACGCCACGATCGTCACTTATGGAGCCATGCTCCACGAGTCTTTTGCTGCAGCCGATGAACTTGTGGAAGACGGATATGAGATCGAGATCGTTGATCTAAGAACAGTAAAGCCGCTGGATACCGATGTGGTGCTAGCGTCGGTGGCACGCACGGGGCGCATGCTTTGTGTGAGCGAGGCGTGGCCGTGGGGCGGCGTCGCGGCGGAGGTCGTAGCCCGCGTAACCGCGGAGGGTTTCGGTTTGCTCGATGCTCCTCCGCAGCGGCTCAATGCGAGGGACACTCCGGTGCCGTATCATCCCGATTTGTGGACAGCGCATCGTCCCACAGCAAGCGCGATAGCTGCTGCGATGCGTCGTCTCCTGGAAATGTAATACTATGGCTCAGGTCCCTATTTTAATGCCACAACTCGGCGAGTCCATCGCCGAGGCGACAATCATCAAGGTACTGGTCAAGGAGGGCGAAGCCGTCGAAGCCGACAGCAACGTGATCGAGGTCGAGACGAACAAGGCTGTCATGGAAGTGACTTCGCCGTGCAGCGGGAATCTTTCCGAGATTCTCGTGGAAGAGGGGAAAAGCTATCCCGTCGGTGCAATTCTCGGATATCTCGAGGTTAGCGCTCAGGAGGCGGCCAGACTTGGCCTCGACGAAAAGCCGGATAAGGTCCCTTCGAGGAAGGAGGCCCAACGCCAGACTGTGCATACAGCACCAAGTCAAGTTGAGCCAACCGTCAAGGGGCTGCCCGTGCCGGCACACGCCGGAGGAGCCGCTTACTTGTCGCCGCGTATGAAGGCACGGATGACGGAGCTTGGGCTTCACGCAGCGGATCTGGCAGGGATTGCCGGCAGTGGGGCAGGAGGCCGTGTCACGATAGAGGACCTTGAGAAGTTCCTGGAGGCTCTCGAACGCAACCGCATTACACCGGCATCCTCGATGCGAGTTGCCGTTGCCGATGCGATGCGCCGCAGCGCCACGCGGCCATTGGCTACGGTTGTTTTGCCTGTCCGCCTCGATGCGATGCTGGCTCATCGCAAGGCCAGTGCACCTCGAAAGGCCGGGCCTGCGTTGTATGCACTGCGCGCCTTGGCTATCGCGCTGTCGGAGAACAGCGCGCCTGCCGGACGGCTCATCGGCGATCGTATTGTTCACCCACGCTCAATTGACATCGGATTCGCCGTGGAGGCTGAGGATGGTGTGCTTGTCCCGGTGATCCGCAACGCCGATGAATTCGCCCTTGTGGATTTGATCGAACGCTATGACCGTCTGGTCGATCTCGCGCGGCAGCGCCGTCTTCCCGCGGGCGAGACGGGGGGCTCGATCGCGACGGTCACAAACTACGGCGTCTTCGGCTTAACCATCGCCACTCCGATCCCGTTGCCAGAGCAAACACTGCTGTTAGGAATGGGTTGCGGACAGGTGGTGCCGTACTGGGATGCGAAAAAGGAGGCCTTTGTGCCCATAACCGAAGCGGCGTTCACCCTGAGCTTCGATCATCGAGTGTTGGATGGCGGAGCCGCGGGTCGGCTACTGAAAAGGGTTTCTGGATTGCTGAACGCTCCGGCCGAGCTATAGCCAAGCAACTACTCGCAGCCGCGTGCGGCGCGGCACTTATTCGGCCGGCTGCGGAAGCGCTTCTCCGTGTGGAAGGGTTTCCTTGGCCCGTTCGACAACAACAAGCTTCGCACAACCGGCAAACATCATTGCAACGACCAGGTAGCTGAATGCCACCGTAGGGTCATGCGCGATCCCGATCTGATGCCCGTGCATGAATCCGAAGAACGTCAATATGGCGCCCGCGAGGGCGAATCCGGCGGCTTTCATGAAGTTGCGGTCAATGATGCATACGGCCACGGCGCCAAGAATCAAGCCGCCGAGTATCGAGCCACCCCCAAGTATCTCGAGGCCCCTGTAGAGCACGCCCTGTTCTCTCATTTTTCCTGCCACTTCTTCGGTGACCGCGAAGGTACCCACCGAAGCGAGGGCACCATTCATCAGAGTGACGGCCCAGTGTGCGAGATGCGGCGTCAGAGCGAGAATGATCGCCGGAGCGTGGCTCTTGGGCGTCTCCTGAAAAGCCTGCGAGCCAATCAACATTCCGATATAAAGGAGAATCGGTAGAATGGCTATGGTCGGAATCAGCGCCAGCATGAGCGAAATTGTGCCAAACCAGCACAAGAGAATCACTGCGATCCCCGTGGCCGCGGAATAGCCAATACGTCCTCCCATCGCTTTCCATCCGGGATGGCCGATGTAGACTGCGTTGATAAAGGGATTTCCCATCAGACAACCGATGAGGCTCACGACGCCGTCCGCTGTCAGGACGCGGGTTGTGGGAAATTCGTCGCCAGCCACCGCGGCGCTTTCTACATTGTCGAGCGCTTCGACAAGGTCGTAGATTCCGAACGGAATTGCCGTGACAAGGATCACCCCAAGGAATTCAAACCCCGAAAAAACATGGCCAAACGCCGGGAGTGGCACTCGGAAGCCAAAATTGGCGACAGAATCGGCGAGGCCCTTCAGGCTCATTCCCCCGTAGTTCAAACCCACGGCGGTCGATCCCCATGCGATCAAGGTTCCGACGGCGATCGCTACCAAGCCGGCCGGGATACCGCGGTATTTGACGCCGCCAAACCAACTCAGGAGAATGATTGCGAAGCAAACAATCCCAATCATCGGTGTCATGAACATCTGAACCGCCGGCGCCATGGAAATGAAAGTGACCGAAACTCCTGCAAGCGTGCCGAGAAGGGCCGCGCGGGGAGTGATCCGCCTGATCACCGGCCCAATGAATCCGCCGATCATCAACACAAAACTTTGGATGAACACCCAGGTGAGCCCCGCTTCCCAGCCCCTTATCGGATCACCGGTCGTGAGAGAGATGGGCAACATGATCACAAAGGTGACGACGAACATATGCGGCACACTGATGCCTGATGGCAGAGCGCAGACGTCGTCGCGTCCGGTCTGCTTGGCAAGCCGATAAGCCAGCGCCGCGTAGTAGAGGGTGGACAGACAGAGCATCAGACCAGTAGCGGGCAGGATGCGACCGAAAACGATGTCGTCCGGCATCTTCAGCACGAAGCGCAAGAGAGCTGTCAACGTCAACAGGTTGACAAGAATGTTGGTTCCAAAACCGAAGAAGGCGTTCCAGTCTCCGGGCACCCAAATTTTTGGCTTTGTCGCGAATGTGGTCATAATTTCTTTGATTGTTGTGATTTGAGCCGACCTCACTTGAGGGCGGCCAAGATTTTGTCGGAGTGGGAGACCCAGCCGAATATGCCGCCCTGAGCCTTGATCATTTTAAGTCCCATTTCCTGAAATTCTGGAAAGTAGGAACCCACGCAATCCTCGGGAACGAGGCAGTCGTAGCCGCGGTCGTTGGCCTCGCGAACCGTGGTGTTGACACAGACTTCCGTGGTCACTCCTGTGACGACGAGCTGTTGAATTCCGCGATGCTGCAGAATTGCATGCAGGTCAGTGGCAAAAAAGGCACCTTTACCGGGCTTGTCGATCACCGGTTCCCCGGCAAGCGGGTAGAGTTCCGCAATGATGTCATGGCCGGCCTCGCCTCGAACCAGAATGCGTCCCATCGGACCCATGTCGCCAATCGATGTCTTGCTGCGTCCGCGGATTTTCTTTGCGGGGGGAAGATCTGCCAGATCGGGTCGATGTCCCTCGCGAGTATGAATGACGGTCAGGCCTGCCTTGCGCCAGGCTTCAAGCAGACGGCGATTCGGATCGATGGTGCGGCGGAGTTGCGAGACATCGTTTCCGAGCATTTCGCCGAATCCGCCCGGTTCGAGGAAGTCGCGCTGCATGTCGATGATAAGCAGGGCGCAGCGCGATGGATCGATTTCGTAGGGATACGGTTCAGCCTCGATACTCAAAGTGGATCCGTTTA
>DATDAX010000073.1:0-4081 GCA_036525175.1 Terrimicrobiaceae bacterium
ACGATCGTCTTCGATACACTGATTTAGCGGCTGCAATTCAGTTGGCGCGGGCCGAGGGGTTCTCGGTGACCCAAATCGCTAGGACAATTTCTGCAAATATGACCTACGCGGAAGCCCTGAAACTGTCCAGAACCGCTGCCCCAATTCTTGGAATCACTAGCTCGAAGTTCATGCAACTTCGAAAAAACAGATGATCAGGCGCTTCGCATGCGGGCGAGAAAGCGCCTGCCGTAGCCGGCCTTACGCAATTTCTCGTAATCGACCTTCTTACCTTCTACAGAAGCCTTCGACTTGATTGCCGCAAGCAGCTGGTCCGTCGCCTGATCCAACAATTCGGCCTCGGTTTTGTTTTTGCGAGCAATAACAGCCACGATGATGAACTTATACAACATGTCGAGTTCGTCATGCAAGTAGGATGAGAGCCCTTATCTCTTCGTAAAGACGAGATGATCTCCGGCGGCGTCGACGGTGATTCGATCGCCCTCCTGGAACTTTCCGTCGAGGATCTCCAGGCTTAGTGGGTCAAGGATTTCTCTTTGAATGACGCGCTTGAGCGGCCGGGCGCCGTATGCGGGGTCGTAGCCTTCCCTGGCGAGGAATTTCTTTGCGGCGTCAGACAATTCGAGGCTGATGTTCTTGCTGCCGAGACGTTCGACGAGCCGTTTGAGCTGAATATCGACGATCCTGGTAATCTGGCGATCATCGAGGCGGTCAAAGATGATGATCTCGTCGATGCGGTTGAGGAATTCGGGGCGGAAGTGACCGCGCAACGCTTCGGTGACGCGCCGGTCCCGCTCGTCCTTCGGCAAATCTTCCATGATATACTGGCTGCCGATGTTGGAAGTAAGGATGATCACGGTATTCTTGAAATCGACGGTTCGCCCTTGACCGTCGGTGATCCGCCCGTCGTCAAGCACTTGGAGCAGGACATTGAATACATCATGATGGGCCTTTTCGACTTCGTCGAAGAGAACGACAGAATAGGGTCTTCGGCGAACGGCCTCGCTGAGCTGACCGCCTTCTTCGTACCCGACGTATCCGGGCGGTGCGCCGATGAGCCTAGCCACGGTATGCTTTTCCATATACTCGCTCATATCGAGCCGGATCATGGCGTGTTCGTCGTCGAAGAGGAATTCGGCGAGTGCCTTGGACAGTTCGGTCTTTCCGACACCGGTTGGTCCGAGAAACATGAAGGAGCCTATCGGGCGGTTCTCGTCCTGAAGACCCGCGCGCGCGCGGCGGACGGCGTTGGACACGGCTCGAATGGCCTGTTCCTGTCCCACGACGCGCTCCATCAACCGCTCTTCCATTTTGACCAGTTTCTGGCGTTCGCCCTCCTGGAGGCGGGACACGGGAACACCCGTCCAGCTGGAAACGACCTTGGCAATATCTTCTTCGGTGACTTCCTCCTTCAGGAGGAGATGGCCGCCTTCCCCCTGTTTGGCTTTCAATGCGTCGAGCTGGCTTTGGAGTTCGGGAATTGTTCCATATTGGATCTCTGAGGCCCGCTGGAGGTCTCCTTTTCGCTGAGCCTGTTCGAGTGCTGTTTTGAGCTGCTCGATTTGCTCCGCAATTTTCTGGGATTTTGTGATTTCCTCTTTCTCCTTCTGCCATTGGGCCTTGAGGCGGCTTGATTGCTCTTTGAGGTCGGCGAGTTCCTTCTCGAGCTTTGCGAGGCGCTCTTTGCTTGCTGCATCCCTCTCCTTCTTGAGCGCCTGCTTCTCCATTTCGAGCTGCATGATCTGCCGCTCGAGTTGATCGATTTCCGTGGGCATGGAATCGAGTTCGATCTTCAGGCGGGAGGCCGCCTCGTCGATCAGGTCAACCGCCTTGTCCGGCAAGAAACGGTCACTGATGTAGCGATGGGAGAGTGTGGCGGCGGCGATGAGTGCGGCGTCTTGGATTCGGACGCCATGATGAACTTCATAACGCTCCTTCAGGCCTCGGAGGATGGCGATGGTGTCTTCGACGCTAGGCTCCTCCACCATGACGGGCTGGAAGCGGCGTTCGAGAGCGGCGTCCTTTTCGATGTATTTCCGGTATTCGTCGAGCGTGGTGGCGCCGATGGTATGCAGCTCGCCCCGGGCGAGCTGGGGCTTGAGCATGTTCGACGCGTCCGCGGAACCTTCCGCGGCGCCCGCGCCAACGATGGTATGGAGTTCATCGATGAAGAGGATGATCTTACCTTCTGAGGCGGTCACCTCCTTGAGAAACGCTTTGAGCCTGTCCTCAAACTCTCCACGGAACTTGGCGCCGGCGATCATCGCGCCGATGTCCATCGCGATGATGCGCTTGTTCTTGAGCGACTCCGGGACGTCGCCTGCGACGATGCGGCGCGCGAGTCCCTCGACGATGGCGGTCTTGCCGACGCCTGGTTCTCCGATAAGCACGGGATTGTTCTTGGTTCGGCGCGAGAGCACCTGCATGGTGCGGCGGATCTCGTTATCGCGGCCAATCACAGGATCGATCTTCCCCTTGCGAGCGAGTTCCGTGAGATCACGTCCGTATTTTTCGAGCGTCTGATATTTCCCTTCGGGATCCTGGTCGGTCACGCGTTGATTGCCCCGAATGCTTTGAAGGCTCTGCATGAGCTTCTGGCGGGTGACGCCCATGCCTTTCAGCAGTCCGGCCGCCGGCGTCGCCGAATCTAACAACGCGAGAAGGAAATGTTCGGCGCTCAGGAATTCATCCTTAAGTTTCGCCATCTCGGCTTCAGCGGCGTCGATCGTTTTGCGAAGATCTGTTCCGAGGTGCGGCGAGGCGCCCCCGTGGACGGCCGCCCGGCGGGAAAGCTCGGATTCGAGCTGTTTCTCGAGCTGCACGGGAGCGATTCCCAGGCCCTCGAGCACGGGGCGCGTGAGACCATCGGATTGCCTTAGTAAGGCAAGCAAGAAGTGCTCGTTGGAAATCTCGGAGTGATTGCCTTTCGAGGCGATGTCGAGTGACGCGTTGAAGGCGTCCTGCATCTTTGCAGTGAATTTTTCGGGACTCATACGGAACTGATAAATCAGTCTAGCATTTTGTCAGAGGGCAACGAGGCAAAAGACGCATCCGACGACGTGCCGCGCGTTGCACACGGCTGGCAGTGTCGGATCAGCCGGCTTCCAAAGATTGCTCGATATCGTTCAGAACGATATCCAGCGGCATCTGCACAGCATAGTGGCAATACTTGGTCTGTGTGGATGCGAACGAGCCATTCTCGTAGTAATTGTTGGCGGGAGCACCTCCCCCACAATAGCCGTAATGAGGGCATGTCTCCGCGCAGCGCTTGATGCCGCCTGGATGTCACTTAGGACTTGGGGAAACTTGGGAGTCTCCCGCGCGTCGGATGTGTCGAGTTTATTCCGGCGGCTGGTGTGTTCGTGTCGCGGACGTGTCAATCGTGAATTAGGGATGGACCGCGTAGACTTTGCAGCGACTGAAAAGCTCGCGGGCGTTTCTCAACCTCCGGGGACTTGGAGAACCGGTCACGACGCGCTAGTCACGTCCCATGTATTTTCCAAAGTTCTGGGAACGGGGGGAGCATGAGGGTTTTGTTTGTTGGGGATTTTCGGACGAGGGCCGCGAAGACGCCCGAGCGCGGGCGAGTGAGCGAGCCCGAGTGATTGCGGACCGGTTTCAGTCGGGCGAGCAGCTTGAGCGCTATGGATATCCGGATCGTCCCGTGCGAGAGCCGATCTTGCAATCCCTCCCCGCCGCGTCTGGGAGACCGGCCGGCGTGATCACACGCAATAGTTACGGATGCATGGTCCTAAATGCGGAGGAAATGTTCGTTGCAGATATTGATCTGCAGCCCATCGACAACCAACAGCCGCCGCCGGGAATTTTCCAGCGGTTGTTCGGCGGCTCGGGCAAACAAGCCGGGCCAGAATCTGACGAGGATCCACAGCTTGTCGCTGCAATGCGCAAAGTAAGGGAGGTGGCAGATGGAGCCGGCGGCCTGGTCTTGATCTATCGGACGGCGGGCGGCTTAAGAGTAATCGTGGCGGATCGCGCGATCGATCCTTCTTCTGAGGAGGCGGGCCGACTTCTGGATCGCATGGGGAGTGATCCGCTCTACATCCGGCTTTGCCGAAATCAA
>DATDAX010000074.1:0-6675 GCA_036525175.1 Terrimicrobiaceae bacterium
CACCCTGCTGGCACGTTGGTCACAGCTCGATACTGCGGACACATCACGGCCAATGATCTCCAGGCAGAGTTGGTAGATGCCGCGCTGGCATCAAAAGTCCGTCCAGGGTTTACCCTTTTGGTCGACCTAAGCAAATTAGACTCTATGGATCAATCCTGCGCTAACACTCTAGGCCAGATCATGGATCGCATTAACAGTTATGGTGTCACAACGATCATTAGGATAATCCCGGATCCAGCGAAGGACCTGGGATTCAACATCCTTTCTCTGTTCCATTACCCGCCTGATACGACGACTATCACATGCAATAGTTTGGCAGAGGCCTCGTCTTTGCTTGAATAGCACGTGGAGTAGTCTGGAAGTGCTTGTGCTTTGCTAAGTGGCACGCAGCCAACGCAGATGCTCCCAGCCCGCAAAGACTGTCTTTAAGCCAGCTGTTATAGCTCATGATGCGGTAGTTGGCGCGTCTGCCGGTGCGCAGAATGTGCGTGCGCAATTGTCGTCGCCAACGAAGCACCTTGTTCCGAGCTTCCAGGCCTCGTCCGGCAAGACCTCGACGCTTACCGCCGGGCGACGGATGCAGGAAAGGCCTGCTTTCTCCAGACAAAAGTTAGCCGTCCAGAAATTCTTTGAGGACAACGGCTTCATTGTGCTCTTCGTCTTTTGCGCCGTAGACTAGCGTCACTATCCCTTTCTTTACCTCTTGCTGTAAGAGCGAGACCTGCTCGTAATTCGCTTCGAGTTCAGCTCGATAGCGCTTCTTGAACTCTTCCCATTTGCCTGGATCATGGCCAAACCATTTCCGAAGTTGTGTGCTGGGAGCAATGTCTTTAAACCACAGGTCGACGTTGGCTTTGGCTTTTGTCAGACCGCGTGGCCAAAGTCTGTCTACGAGAACGCGTTTGCCGTCCTCTTTATCCAATGAGGCATACACCCTTTTGATCTTGATTTTCATATTGCGAGGTCGCGCGGGAGGGGAGGCCGTCCAGAAATGCGTCTAGGCGGGGCGCGGCTCTGAGTCCACGAAGCCACCTTTGAGGGATGCGCGACTTGCCGTGCATCGCGCCGAGCACCATGCCGATCGCAAGTCCCCGCCCGGCATTGTCGCCGCCCGCATTCGTATTTTCGATCAGCGCCGTTTCGAAATCATCGCCGCAGCGGTCGAGGAGCATCAGCAGCGTCGGTAACGCTTGCGGCGCGGGGCAGGCCAGACCGAGCGACTTGGCTGCCGCGGGGATTTTCAAAGGCCGCGTCGCATCCACGCGCTGCAACATCGCTTGCACGTCAAGTTCATCGTACGCGGCGCTCGCCGCTTGCTCAAGGCTCTTTCGGAGTTCGACGCCTGCAAGCAGCGCGAAGACGGTACGAGTGAGAAACTCCGCGGCATCGCCTACGATCTGCGAACCGTGCGTCAGCGCGGTCTGCGCCCGCGCTGCGGCGACAGAAGATTCGACCAGGTCACCACTCATCAGCACCAAGAGCGGCGCAATGCGGGCCGCGCCGCCGAGTTCGTTCGACTTTGACGCAGCCTCCTCCGCCGGCACTCCAGCGTTGAGATGCCTCAACGTCTCCTCCGTCGCTTGATCGAAGTAGTCGGGATAGCCATCCCACATCCGCAACCAGTCTTGCGCGAAACCTGAGACCTCGAATCGGCCGCGCGACTTGATCGATTCCATGAGCGTTAGCGCCTGATCGCCGTAGTGCGTCTGCTCTCCGCGCTTCTTACTCGGGTGATACGAATCCTCGTGCGGATCGAGAAAGTCCGTCACGCGCCCGAAGTCGCGACGCAGTTCCTCCTGCTCGTAAATCCAGTGCACCCCGAGCGCGAGCCCGTCCGCTATGAATGACCCGTAGAGAAGGCCAGCAAGTTTGTCAGACGCGTGATGATTCATTGTGAGCACATCCTCCGCTTGCCCTCCGCCCCCTCGATTGGGGATTGCTCGTGATGAGCGACCCTTGCTGCGGGTGAGCCACGCCTAGGTGCCGCCGGGAGCGATGGCGCGTATGGCTTTGGTATCTTGAAGGCGTGCCAGCGGCCTTCCCACAGTGGGGTGCCACCAAGCGCCTTGCGCCGATCGAGGTAAACCTCGATCTCGTTTCCATCCGGATCTTCAAAGCGCATTGTCCAACTAATTCCCTTATCAGCGCAGCTGATCGGAATGCTGGCTTTCCATAGCCTGTCATGCGCCGCCACGAACGCTGCACGATCGGGCACTTCAAAGGCCAGATGAGCCATTCCTACGGCGTGCCGCGATGGCGCAGCCGCCCGGGCGCCGATTTCCTCCAGCGCGATGGAATGATGCTCCGTGCCAGTAGCGAGAAAGGCATGGCGTCCCGTGTGCTCACTGAGCCGCAGGCCGAGCACGCTCGTGTAGAACGGGATCGAGCGAGTGAGGTCCCGTACTTTGAGTCGCGCACGGCGGAGGCGCATCGAACAGCTCGCGTCGCGAATTTGCAACGCGGTGGGGGTTCGGCAAGCAGAGCGTCCGGCGAGCCTACTATTCGGCGAGGCGAGGTTAGTATGTTGCACAGTCTGTGAGTCCATTGGAAAGTTCTTATTTGCGGTGCAATCAACGGTGGCGGATCGGGCCGATTCGGTTTCAATTAAAGCGCCGCCCTCGTTTTCCCACCGGCAGAGGTCGAGGCGAACGCACTCGGGGACAGCAACCGAGGTGGCTCGCGTCGGCACTGAATGGCCCTCGCGTGCCTTACCAGTCATTGGGCGCAGGGCTGGAGCGCTGCCAGTGCGCTCGCTGCGCTCTGAATCTGTATGGACGAAAAGAGAGAGTGTCATGGTCTGCTCGGATTGAAGTTTATGGTTTCGTTTAACAAGAATGGGCGCTGGCAGTGGTGCTGGCACGAATCCTTCGCCCGCTGTCCCGCGCCCAGGCGCGGCTGTCTGCGAAAGTGGCCGGCACACGTGTTTTGATTTCGATCACCTTCGGTGCCATCACTGGCGTCTTGGTGCCTGCCAACGTCTCCTTCTGAGGCTATCGAATACCGCTTTGCCGCGATACAAGCACCTATTCATTATTTTCCCAATCGAAGGCAAAGCCGAATTGGTATCGATTGCCTCGGCTTGGAAAGCCGCTGCGTTAGGAATGTTTATTGCGTAGAGATGCCGCGAGGGCCAATCTCTTCGAAGGGGCCGTTGAGTTGCTTTCATGCGGCGAATTTACGCCTTATCCAGACATCCACGAATACTAATTATCGATGAGATCGATAGTACGTCCCTAATCGGTCTTGGGAGCCGCTCAAAGATATACTGCGTCCGAACGCGCGCCCGAGCCCGGAGAGCGGCGAGCGAGCCGGGCGACAAATCCTCGAACCACAGCGTGAGCCTCGGAGCACAGTATCCCCGCAGCGAGGGCCTGTGCGCTGGCAACAGATCGTCACATCGATGCACAGCTGATGTCGCGCCCCAAGGCTCTTCTTCGTGCGTATAAGATTGTGGCGACTGCAAAAGAGGTGCCGACGAGTCAATCCGACAACCGCGCGGGACGGTGGCTTGACTCGGGAGTTGACGCGAGGCGCGCTCCGAAAACCTGGGTAGACCGCTTTTCAGAAGTGTTTTGGAACAACATGCACCGGCGGCGACAGTTGCTATCTGATCGAATCGCCGAAGGGACGCATAGTCAAAAGCTATCGATGTAATCGAATATGAGTCTTAGTGCTTTCGCTTTGTGAAGGGTAGAGTGCGGACATCAAAGACACCCCACAGCCACAAAGTTCATGAAGACCATCATCGATTTCGCATTCATAGCTACTCCCCTGACGTTCGCCGGGCTAGCGCTGCTTTTCGTCGGCCGTAGACACATCTATCGCCAAATGGATCAAATCGCCGAGGCGGCGAAGGTCCGCTCGTCCACGCGGTCCCGCCGCGGCGCAGACGGCTGCTCCTGTGGTAATCCCACGACCCTTCATCTGGAGTGAAACCAATAAATTATGGATACGACCTTCCTTGTTATAGCTATCATCGCATCGTTTGTTCTTGTTCCCTTGGCGCTGCTCTTTATCGGCGGCCAACTCATTCGTAGCAGCATGAATCAGGCGGCAGCGACCGATGTCGGGGCATCCAAAGCGCCTTCGCGGTTCACGCGAGACCTCAAGGGGCTGGAAGATGCGCTGGTCGAGTTCTTCGCTAGCTCGAAAGCATCCTCTTGCATCCTCACTGTCTTGGCTGCGCATGGAAAGCCGGTCGCCTTCAAGGCGCTCGTCGAGAAAATCCGGGCGAACCAGGAGCGGCGTCGGGACGGCGAGGATTTGCCAACGAGCACATTGCGAACGGTACTCACTATTTTGCAAGTGGTTCGGCTCATTCACATGAATCGGGATGGCTTCTTCCTTACCGATCTCGGCCGGGAAGTTTACCGGCGGATGAATAGGCAATTGCAGGTCCGAGCGGCTGTCCGGCAACATGGGCGTCGCGACTACAGCCTAGCGACGAGTCGTGCTTCCTCCAGCCCATTAGAGCGGGTCTCGGCCCCTTGCCGCTGAGCCCGTAGGCCTACACAGTCAGTTTGTTGCATTCACTAATCGCGTTCGCGGAATGGCTGGCTGCCGCCACGAGCGCTTCAACTTAACAGAAAGGATCCTCGCGATGTTTTTCGAAAATGAACCAACCAGAACCCTCACGTTGATCGAGTTCCTGCTCGTGATGCTCATTGGACTCGCTCCCGTCGCGCTAACTATCTGGATGAAGCAGGTGCTCTACAGACGCCGTGTCGCTGAAGACGAAAGAGATTCGCCGACACGCGCTGACTATCGGTCTCAAGACGCTGCCGGAGGCGTAGGTGTGTTTTCTGACGACACTGTGCCGCCATTCTTCCAAGTTCGTGAATCACGCATTGTCCGCGAGCTTCCCGCGGCATTCGATCGGAACAAACCGCTTGCGCTCTTTGTGGCGAATCCGGCTGCGGAGAACTTAAAGTCTCAAAGCGGAAAGGAAGAAAAGCAATCGCCTGCTCTCTGCTAACAACCTGAATGGAAATACTGTCGGTACAAGCGAAGGCGGTTTAAAGGCACTCGCTGCCGGGCGTTCGACCGAGGCTGAGATCGATCGGATCCTCAAAAGGGGTATGCCGGCAAGCGTTCTCCCAGTTGGACGGCCTGGAATCAGGCGACGCGCATTTGCCCAGCAGCGGCTAATGGCGTCGTCACCAATACCCAACATCAAGACCAAGAAAGGTAAAACAAGACATGAAGACCCGAAACATCATCATGAGCACTCCTGACCACGCGGAACTTTGCGTCGTGATCGCCTCCGGCGGCAAGATATCCGAACGTACGCGCGCCGAGCTAAAGGCTCTCGAGAGCGAGCTTGACCGCGCTCAGGTCGTAGCGCCCGAGGCAGTCCCCGCGGATGTGATCACGATGAACAGCCGCGCAGAGCTACTCGATCTCGACACGGGCGAGCGCATGGAATTCACGCTCGTCTCTCCGAGCGAGGCCAATATCGATGAGGGCAAGATCTCCGTTCTCGCACCGCTTGGCACCGCGATGCTGGGCTACCGAGTTGGCGATGAGTTCGAGTGGACCGTACCCTACGGCCTGCGGCGGCTGAAGGTGACAAACGTCCGCTTCCAGCCCGAGGCCGCTCTCTTCAGAGCTGCGTAGTCATGCGCTGATTGACGTCACGTGCGATTCGTGCCTCCAGTCTCAAGTCATTCTCTGCTTTCCATGAAATTTAACGTCCTCGCTCTCGATTACGACGGAACCATCGCGCGTGATGGCCGGGCACATCCTGCGGTTCTGGAGGCAATCCGGGAGGCGCGGGCGCTCCAGATCGTGGTTGTTCTCGTGACCGGTCGGAATCTTTCCGAGTTGCGTAGTGTTCTGCCCGAGCAGGACATGTTTGACGCGGTCGTCGCAGAGAATGGCGCTGTGCTCGCCTTCCCGAATGGGAGGATGCGCGTGCTGGGCCGTCCACCCCCACCAGAGTTGCTGCGTGATCTTCACGAGCGGGGAGTGAGCTTCTCATTCGGCGATTGCGTAGTCGAAGCCGATGCTTCCGCGGCGCCGAGGATTTTGGAGGCGGTGAGAAAGCTTGAGCTGCCGCTGATGCTCGCTTTCAACCGCGGCCGCGTGATGGTGCTTCCGCAGGGGATCAACAAGGCGACTGGGCTGCGCGAAGTGCTCAATACAATGCGGCTTTCGTTGCATAACTGTATCGGGATTGGCGACGCGGAGAATGACCACGCGCTGCTCGAAGCCTGCGAGATCGGCGTAGCCGTCAGTTGGGGAAACAAGTCCCTTAAAGCGATCGCCGACGACGTTTTGCAGGGCACCGGACCGGAGGCGGTGGCCAATTACATCCGCGAAGTGATGACCCATTTAAAGCTACCCCCCAATCGCGCGGATGACCGGCGCGTGCTGCTCGGCCAAACCGCCGCCGGTCCGTTAGAGACGGCCATCCACGGCCGCAACATCCTGATCGCGGGCGACCCTCGCTCGGGCAAGTCGTGGATCACCGGCCTGTTTTGCGAGCAGCTCATCCTCCAGGGATATTGCCTGTGCCTGATCGATCCCGAGGGGGACTACGCGACCTTGGAATCGCTTCCCGGCGTAGTGGTTTTTGGCGGCGAAGAGCCGCTACCGCGCTTGAGCGATGTAGCGCGTGCCTTGCGCTATCCGGAAATCAGCGTCGTGATCGATCTCTCGGCGATCAGCCATAAG
>DATDAX010000075.1:0-4857 GCA_036525175.1 Terrimicrobiaceae bacterium
GAAGCACGAGTATGGCAGAGGGCATATTAAAACTATTGCGACATTCAATATCGCCTCACAAGAGAAAAACGGCGGTTGACGCAATGCGGGCTCTTTCAAGTATTCGGAGTGCGCCTCATCGCGTCCGCTGATAATGGCTCCATTGCTTGTTGAAGTGTTGAAGCGGACTTCTGACTGACTTCTTACTTCCATGATGGACTCACCGAGGTCGCGGCAACGCAGCAAATCCCTGCCCCGACTCGACGAGGAACTCGGGTGGTATTTGGGTGAATCTCAGGTGGTATTGGGGTGCTTGACTACCGGGTTGCGCACGAGGGCCGCCTTGTGGGAACGTAGGTAGCCAGGACTCTGTTGACGACGAGACCTTAAAGCGCTCTACCTCACGATTCCACGCTTGCTGGCTTCGATGAAAGCCAGGAGATGGTTGATGTGAGCGTTCGACGGAAGATCGGTCCGGATCGTCTCGCAGGCTTGCTTGACGTTTAGATTTGCACGGCAGAGCAGGCGATATGCTTCGCGCAAGCCGCGAATGTCATCCGCGTCGAATCCACGACGTTCAAGACCCACCTGATTGACACCGCGAATCTCCGCCGGATTGCCGTCGGCGATCATGAAGGGCGGAACGTCTTGAACGATCTTCGTACAACCTCCAAGGATAGCGTGCTGTCCAATTCGGCAAAACTGATGAACCCCGCTCAATCCACCGATAACGGCATAGTCCTCGACTATGACATGTCCGGCGAGAGTGCCGTTGTTGGAGAAGATCACATGGTCACCGACGGTGCAGTCGTGGGCCACGTGTGAATAGGCGAGAAAGTTGCCGTGACTGCCGATCACGGTTTTCGTATCCGGCATCGTGCCTCGATTCACAGTGCAGAATTCCCGGAAGCTATTCTGATCGCCGATCTCAAGGAAGGTCGGCTCGCCCGAGTACTTGAGATCCTGGCTACGCTGGCCCACCGAGCAATAAGGATAGAACCGGTTGGATCGTCCAATCGTGGTGGGACCGGCGATGGTAACATGGTTCATCAGGACCGATCCGGAGCCAATGACAACATCCCGGCCAATCACGCAGTAAGGCCCGATCTCGACCTCCTCGGCGATTGCGGCGGTGGCATCAACAATTGCCGTGGAATGAATCATTCCAAGGAACGTGGGAATTGAAGGGCCAGGCAGGTCACTTGTCTACCAATCCAAAGAGCAACTCGGCTTCGGACACAACTTCGTCGTTGACGACGCATTTGCATGCGGCCTTCCCAAGACGCTTCTTGATGCTCAGCATTTCGCAATGGATGAAAAGGGTGTCGCCGGGAAACACGGGCTTCCTAAACTTGACTCCATCCGCGCTCATGAAGTAACCGATCTTTCCGGCGTTCTCGGTCTTGTGCATCATGACGATACTCGCAACCTGGGCCATCGCCTCGACCTGAAGGACGCCAGGCATCACGGGATGCCCCGGGAAGTGTCCCTGAAAATACGGTTCGTTGATTGTCACGGTCTTGACGCCGACCGCCTTGGTATCTTCCTGAAACTCAATGACCCGGTCCACCATCAGGAAGGGATAGCGGTGGGGAAGGGTGTGCATGATGTCATTGATATCGAGCACTCCTCCCACTGCGGGAACCGGCCGTGGCGCCATGGCGAGATATTCGGAGTAGCGCTTGGCGAGGGATCGGGCCGTCTCGGTATTTGGTCCGTGACCGGGCTTTATGGCCACCACATGTCCGCGGAGGCGCCGCCCGCTTAAGATCAGGTCGCCGATAATATCGAGGATCTTGTGCCGGACAAATTCGTCCGCGAAACGGAGCGGTTCCTTGCTGAGAACGCTGTCTCCGCGCGCGACAATGGCATTCTCGATACTCCCGCCCTTGATGAGACCCTTGTCCATGAGCGGCTTTACATCCTCGTAAAAGACAAATGTTCGAGCCGTCGCAATCTCCTTTTCGTAGAATTCGGGAGTAATCTCGGCGCTCAAGTATTGCGTGAATCTTCCCCCTGGCCCGACTTGAGTGCAGGAAATCCGGAACTTCGAGTCCGGGAGAATCGTGATGATGGACTCGCCGGTCTGGACGACGATGGGCTCCCGAGGTTCAAGGAACGAACGTGCGGCCTCCTGCTCTACGATGCCGGCCTCTCTGATCATTCCCACATAGGGAGAGGCGCTCCCGTCGCCGATGGGTGGTTCATTGGAATCCATCTCCACGAGGGCATTGTCCAGGCCCATGCCAGCCAGGGCGGAGAGGACATGTTCTACTGTATGAATCTTGACATTGCCTTCTACGAGCGTAGTGGCCCGCTCCACCGTTTTGACGTTTTCGACCTTCGCCTCGATAATTGGGTCGTCCGGGAGGTCCGAGCGTTTGAACTTAAAGCCATGACCGACTGGTGCCGGATGAAGCGTCAAAGTAACTTTTTCGCCCGTGTGAAGCGCCATGCCGGCGAGACGGGCTGAAGATGCGAGGGTGCGTTGTTTTTCCACGGTGTAAAAATTCAAAGTTCGCTGATTGCTCTTCCCCGCCTGATTTTTTCTGGCAGAGAAGGAGGAATTTGGAGCGAGGAACTGACTCTCAGCTTGGTCCGCCAGAGAGGAGCAAGTCTATGTATTTTTTGTTGCCCCTACGCAGCCGCGCAACCAGGCTGCGGCCAATCGCGGCGAGCAGGTGAATGGCGGCAGCCGGCTGCAGACCTGCCAGCACTCCGAGCGTCGTTCGCGTGATGCAAAGCAGCTCGCAGGCCTCGGTCGCCGTGACGGTCGCCGAACGCGGCCCATCGTCAACAAGGGCTACCTCGCCGAAGAAATCTCCAGCCGATAGTCTTGCCAGCTCAATCTCTCCATTGCCTCGCTTTACAGTTACGCAAACGCTCCCGCTCAGGATGACATACATGCAGTATCCGGTATCTCCGGCATTGATGATGCGCTCGCCGGCAGGATACGATTCCGTGGAACTCTGCTCGATTAAGGTGTGGAGTTCCTCGTGGCCTAGCTCGGCGAAGACCGAAAACTTCGCAAGAAGCTTGTCATCACCGAGGATTTTGCGTGGTAGTTTTTCCATCGAGCATAGAAATGTGGAGCGCAGCCAGCCGCGCCAGCTCTTCGCTATGTGTCACAATAACAAGCGTGGCAAATTTTTGTGAAGCAATCTTTAGCAGAGTCTCGGTGACGCGTTCCGCGCTGCCGCTGTCGAGATTGCCGGTAGGTTCGTCAGCCAGGAGGATTTTGGGTTGGCCAGCCACGGCCCGCGCAATGGCGGCGCGCTGCATTTCTCCCCCGCTTAACTGGTGGGGATAGTGGTTTTTACGTGCGGCGAGGTCGACAAGCTCGAGGGCTGCCGCCACTCGCAAGCGCCTGCGGCGTTCGCCGCGCAAGAGAAGAGGCAATTCGATGTTTTCGGCCACGGTCATCGCCGGAAGGAGATTGAAGAATTGGAACACGATGCCGAGGTCATGACGCCTGTAGTGAGTCAATTCAGCGTCCTTCGCGTTGTGGAGCGGGATATCCCCGATCCAGATTTCGCCCGAGTCCGGCGTATCGAGTCCGCCGAGCAGGTTCAGAAGTGTGCTCTTGCCGCATCCGCTGGGGCCCGTGACCGCTGCGAACTGGCCCGACGAAATTTCCAGACTTACATCGTCGAGAGCGCGAACGCCGCCTTTAGAATAGATTCGCGTGACGCTATTTAGACGAATCATGATAGGTTGGAAACTGGCGGCGTGAGCGCAAAGAATCAAGTGGAGTTCGAAATCGTTGGCGAAACCGAGGACTTTCTGGCTGTTGACAAGCCCGCAGGTCTTCTGGTGCACCCAACGAAACCTGGCGGTCCGCGAACATTGTGGGATGAATTGCGCGGTCTGCTAGGGTACGAACTTGCAACCGGCGGGCAGGTTTCCCTGGTGAACCGCCTCGATCGGGAGACGAGTGGAGTCTTGCTGGTCGCAAAGCACGCCCAAGCTGCGCGCGCGGCTGGAATCGCCATGCAGCAGGGCGCGATCCAAAAGCGGTACACGGCATTGGTCTTCGGCTGGCCCGACTGGGATGAGAAGGTGGTCAACGCTCCAATCGTTCGACGCGGGGAGATCGCTCAGTCGGATGTTTGGCTTGAGCGAGCGATAAACCTGCGCGGTGTTCCGGCCGTCACAAGATTTCAAGTCGAAGACCGGTTGGAGCTTCCAAAGGGGCGTCGCTTTTCGGTCTTGAGTGCCTTGCCGTACACTGGGCGCACTCACCAGATTCGGGTGCACCTTTCACATGCTGGCTTTCCGCTGCTTGGTGATAAGATCTATGCGCGAGGGAGCCGTCATTACCTGGACTTTATCGATCGCGGCTGGACGGACAAAATGGAAGCCGACCTGTGGCTTCCACGCCACGCATTGCATTCCTCAAGACTCCGCCTTGAGATCGGAGCCTGTAAGCTCGAATGGACCAGTCCGTTGCCGCACGATCTGGCCGACGTGATCAATAGTGCCGAAAACTCCTTCGGTCTTCTTCAGCGCTGAGCGCTTTGTCGCTCCCGAATGATGCCGTCGGCGACGCGCTCGGCAACTCGCTGGCGATACGTCCCGTTTTGCAGATACCTGTTGTCCTGTGCATTTGAAACAAAGCCGAGTTCACACAGCACGGCGGGACGACGATTTGTTCGCAGCACGTAATAGTTGTTTCGTTTAACTCCGCGCGTCTCAGTGGGGTAGGCGCGGATGGTTTCCTTAAGAATGTTGGAGGCGAGTCGCCACGAGCGTGGGCTGAAGTAATAGATCTCGATCCCGCGGGCACCCCTTCGAGGCGCCCAGTTATAGTGAATACTCACGAAAATGCTGTCTCCTACCGCGTTAGAGGTCGCGGTGCGCGATCCTAAGGGAACGAAA
>DATDAX010000076.1:0-56194 GCA_036525175.1 Terrimicrobiaceae bacterium
AAATTCGAGCAACTCCAGCAGGTGGACCGCGCCGCCTGGCGCCAGGAAGTCATTGACCACGAAGAACTCTTCCTCGATCTCCACGACCACCTGCCAAAGGAGCTCGTTTACGAACGATCGCTGTTAATCTGCCGGCTTTAAGCGCTTTCTCCGGCGATTTTGTTGGGCTTTGCGGAGCGTGCCTGCCGCCGCAGACGTCAAATATCTTCCTTTTCGTGTTCGGAGACGCGGCGGTTTCCCGCTCGGACCTCTCCCGGTCGAAGGTCCCCCGACCGGCGAGAGGTTCCCTGCGGGAGATTCCCGAGGTGCGGGCGGCTTCACTCCTGCGTTCCGCCGCCATGCACCATCCCATCTAACGATGGAAACCCGTTTTCGCCACGTACCGCGGGGATTGCATCCGGGTCAGGGCCGAGGCCTAGGTCGCACTAAAAGAGATTGCCGCCAGTTTGGAAGCAGGATATCTACGCCGCGGCACGATTCGCGTCGAGGCCGGCCCGCGCAAAGAAGGATTGCGAGTGATTCTTGAAATCCATTTTGGCCCGCGCGACGGCGGCGTCGGCGCTGGTCGCTCCAGTGCCCCGGAGCCGCAATCTTTCGTCGGCGGCTGGAGAAGCGAGGGGTTTACCACACTCGCACAAGCGTCCCACTAAAGGGCCGATCGCACACTGAGCTCGCCGGCGTGAATTTCGGCTTTGGGTTCTGACGCTGCGGCGTCGAGGCCGGGAATGAGCCTGAACGCTTTTTCATCCTGCGTTTAGCTTCGTTTCAGCATCGGGAGCGACGTTTCCACTGTCGTTAATCCCCTCAAATCAGCAACCTCTCGAAGTAATGATCGAACAATCCTCCCCGGCTGGCTCTATCAACGCCCTCCACCCTCTTGTTTGATATGATCGCGTGCTAACCATAGGGTAGCGGAAGCAATGATGACCAAACTCCCGCCTGCAGCACAGTGGTGCATCGTTGCGGCGGCTTCCGCGCTGCTGGCGATGGGATTGCACGCGGCCAGATTTCCCGCGCCGCTCCTCTTCGGGCCAATGGTGGCGGGTATCCTGATGGGAACTAATGGCGGCACCATCCGCCTGCCACGACCAGCATTCCTGGCTGCGCAATCGGCCATAGGCTGCCTGATTGCGACGACGATCACGCCCCCGATCGTGGCATCCTTTGTCCGTAGCTGGCCGATCGTTCTCGGTGTTGTATTCGCATCCGTTGGTGTGAGCAGCGTGCTCGGATGGCTGCTGACTCGGTGGGGCGGGCTGCCGGGGACGACGGGAGTTTGGGGTTCGTCGCCCGGGGCAGCATCCGCGATGGTCGTGATGGCTGAGGCGTTCGGCGCGGATGTGAGACTGGTCGCCTTCATGCAATATCTCCGGGTCGTCTGCGTCGTGCTTGTGGCCTCGGTGATCGCGCGATTCTGGGTCCCATTTCCGGGCGCGGTGACGCAGGAAATTGTGTGGTTTCCACACGTGCATTGGCCGTCGCTGGCAGGAACTGTTGCGATTGCCGGCGTTGGCGCCTTTGCAGGGCGTCTACTGCGGATTCCCGGCGGAGCTTTGTTGGTACCGCTGGTGACGGGGGCCGTCCTGCATTGGTCCGGCGGCGTCTCGATCGAATTACCCGAATGGCTGCTCGCTGCCGTTTATGCCTCGATCGGCTGGAAAATCGGCCTCGGTTTCACCCTGGAAGTGCTGCAGTATGCTTCCCGGGCTCTTCCAAAAATTCTCCTGTCGATCGCGGTGTTGATCGCTTTCTGCGGTGGCCTTGCCTTCGTTCTAACGCGGGTGTTCGGCGTCGATCCGCTGACGGCCTACCTGGCGACGAGCCCGGGAGGCATCGATTCCGTTGCGATCATCGCGGCCTCGAGCAAGGTCGATCTCCCGTTTGTGATGGCGTTCCAGACGGTTCGCTTGTTCATCGTGATTCTGATTGGACCGACATTTGCGGGTATCGTTGCGCGACGGATGTTAGGCAAAATCGAGTCTTGCTGATCAGGGAAGCCGGACTTCTCTGATTCGCAAAGACGGGTTGCCAGCTTCGTCGACCGCAAGGGCAAACGCCCAGGCCGGCCTCGCAGCCGGTCAAAAGCCGCGCCGAAGACAATGCTAGTGACGCTCCGCACGCAGCACGGGCGGGACGCCGTTCGCGCCGGGCGGCTTTTTGACCGAAGCGGAGCCTTCTGGCGCGGTTCCGCGAATCTGAACAACATTTAATCTAGTTTTCAGCTTCCGTTTGGCCAGGGGTGCAAGGGTGTTCGGAGACACAACCCTATAAACTCCAAAGCAATGAACTCCTTTCTTTCCACTAGAAGCGAAGCGGCAATGCTCGAGAACAGCCGCAGCCGTGGCGCCGAATTCTACTTTAACGGTAATTGCCTTTTAAAGGCGATTACCACCGGGAAATTCCGGAAAGTCCCGTTTTTCCTCCGACACCTCTGGAGCGCGCTCGCCGAATGACTGCGCTAGAGCCCGCAAAATCTTTGCCGCCATGGGCTTGGGGCGGTTTCCTGCTATTCGTTGCTACGATGCTTGCGCTTGACCTGGGCGTGTTCCGCAAGAAGTCAAGCGAGATCAAAATGAAGGAAGCGCTAGTCTGGTGCGGGGTGTGGTTCTCGCTCGCGATGGGATTCAACGGCTTGGTGTGGCTGTGGCTCGGGAGTCAATCCGCGCTGGAATGGTCCACCTCTTACCTCGTCGAGCTCTGCCTGAGCGTTGACAATGTTTTTGTCTTCATTCTCATCTTCACCTATTTCAAGGTGCCACCGAAGTATCAGCATAGTGTGCTCTTCTGGGGAATTGTAGGTGCGACGCTGATGCGCTTTGTCTTCATCCTCGCCGGAGTGAGCCTGCTCGAGCGTTTTCATTGGCTCATCTACGTGTTCGGCGGGTTCCTTGTTTTTACAGGCATCAAGTTGGTGATGCCAAAAAAGGAAGAGTTTGATCCCGAGAAGAACATCGCAGTACGCTTGTTCCGGAAATTCTACCCTGTCACGTCGGATTACGACCAAGGTCGTTTTTTTACGCGCGACAACGGTCGCCGTGCGGCCACGCCGCTGTTCCTTGTGTTGCTGATCATCGAAACGACCGACCTGGCGTTTGCGCTCGACTCCATTCCGGCCGTGCTTTCCATTACGAGCAACGCCTTCATCGTATTTACATCGAATATCTTCGCAATTCTTGGGCTGCGTTCGCTCTACTTCGCCCTTAACGGCGTCATGGGCCTCTTCCGTTACTTGGGGCTTGGACTGGCCATCATTCTCGTATTCATCGGCTCAAAAATGCTGCTCACAAGTATTCACGTGCATATTCCCATCGGGCTATCGCTCGGCGTTATTGCGGTCGTCCTTTTGGGCTCGGTGTTCGCTTCGCTTGCGATCGGAACCGTATCGAAAGGCGAAGCCGCTTCCGCAGAGGAATGATGAATATAGATTCCTTGGGAGTCACTTCGATCGACTAACCTGAAAACTTATCGGCATCGTTAGAGCCTGCATCGCGGAATAGCACGCTGTCTGTCCTCTCACTGTTCTGCCCTTCGCAGTCTTCGAAGACCCATCGTCCTTCAACCCGTCTCCTAGAACTCAACTCAACTCAAAGCAACTCATGATTATGATCGATACATTGCGCACCAATGCACTGCGCACCTTTGATGCCGGCAAAGGCAAGACCGGCTTGTACTATTCCTTGCCAGCCTTGGAAGCGAAAGGGCTCGGGAAGATTTCCCGACTGCCCGTCAGCATCCGAATCGTCCTCGAATCGGTGCTCCGCAACTGCGATGGGAAGAAAATTACCGAAAGGGACGTCGAAACTTTGGCTGCGTGGAACGCCAAGGCGCCCGCCCCGGAGGAAATTCCCTTCGTCGTCGCGCGTATCGTGCTCCAGGACTTCACCGGCGTTCCGCTCCTGGTGGACCTTGCAGCCATGCGCTCCGCAGTCGCCAACTTGAAGAAAGATCCTACGATCATCGAGCCGCTGGTGCCGGTGGATCTTGTTGTCGATCACTCGGTGCAGGTGGATTTTTCTGGATCAGCCCAAGCCTTGCGTCTGAATCTTGAAATGGAATTTAAGCGGAATCGCGAGCGCTATAAATTCCTCAAGTGGGGCCAACAAGCCTTCAAGACTTTCGGCGTAGTCCCTCCAGGCATTGGCATCGTTCATCAGGTGAATCTGGAATATCTTGCCAAGGGCGTCCTCAGTGCGGAAACGCCGGAAGGCACTGTCTTTTATCCCGATACCCTTGTCGGTACCGATTCGCACACAACCATGATCAACGGGCTTGGCGTCGTCGGATGGGGTGTTGGCGGCATCGAGGCCGAAGCAGGAATGCTCGGTCAGCCCGTGTATTTTCTCGCCCCAGAGGTCTTGGGCGTTCACCTCACCGGTACCCTTAAGGCAGGCGTTACCGCGACCGACCTCGTCCTGCGAGTTACCGAAATACTCCGCAAAGAGAAGGTTGTCGGAAAATTTGTCGAGTTCTTTGGTGAAGGCGCAGCCGCGCTTTCCGTCACCGACCGCGCCACCATCGCTAACATGGCCCCCGAATACGGGGCTACGGTTGGGTTCTTTGGCGCGGACGAAGAAACTCTCGCCTACCTGCGTGGCACCGGGCGCAGCGATGAGCTCTGCGAAACCTTTGAGAAATATTACAAGGCCCAAGGTCTCTGGGGGATACCGCGCAAGGGCGACGTGGACTATACCGTAGAAATTGAACTGGATCTCGGCACCATCGTGCCCGCGGTGGCCGGCCCAAAGCGTCCCCAGGACCGCATTAATCTCCCTGAGCTCAAGCAGACCTTTCGGACTCTCTTCGAAAGACCTCTGAGTAAAGGCGGTTATGGGAAAATAACCGACGATCTAATGCTCCGAGTGCCGGTAAACACCAATGGTTCTGCTTTCGAAGCGAACAGCGAGATACCTTCCAGCGACGCAATTGCAAATCATGCAGAAGAGGGTTTGCCGCGGGACGAGTCAGAAATGATCCAAAATCGTCCGACGCCCGACAGATCGGTTTCTCCGGATTCCACGATTGGGCACGGAAGTGTTCTAATAGCCGCTATCACAAGCTGCACAAATACTAGCAATCCCAGTGTCATGCTAGGCGCGGCGCTGCTTGCCAAGAAGGCCGTTGGGCTGGGGTTGAGGGTGAATCCCGCCGTCAAGACATCCCTCGGGCCCGGCTCGCGTGTGGTTACCGACTACCTCGAAAAGGCTGGTCTCCAGCCTTACTTTGACAAGCTCGGCTTTCAAACTGTCGGCTACGGCTGTACCACATGCATTGGAAATTCGGGCCCGCTCCACCCTGCGCTTGAGGAAGCGATTGCGAAGAATGATCTCGTGGCGGCAAGCGTCCTCTCGGGCAACCGCAACTTTGAAGCCCGAGTGCACCAGAACATCCGCGCCAATTTCCTAATGTCGCCCCCGCTCGTCGTCGCGTTTGCTCTCGCCGGCACGGTGGACATTGATCTGAGCTCCGAACCGCTTGGAAAGAACAAGGACGGCAAGGACGTTTATCTCAAGGAAATCTGGCCCACGCTGGAGGAGATCCGCTTGGCAATGATGTCCGCCCTCAAACCAGATGTCTATCGCAAGCTCTACTCCGACTTTGCTGAGCAAAATCCGAAGTGGAACGAAATTCCCTCCTCCACGGGAGCAGTGTATGAGTGGGACCGCAAGAGTACCTACATCCAAAAACCCCCCTTCTTCGTCGGATTTGGGATGGAACCCGGTCATATCCAGGAAATTAAGGGCGCGCGTCCGCTTGGCATCTTCGGAGATTCAGTCACCACCGATCATATCAGTCCCGCTGGCGCAATTACAAAGGCCAGCCCAGCAGGAAAATTCCTTATCGAGAACGGAGTGCCGGTCGCGGATTTCAATAGTTATGGCTCACGCCGCGGCAACGATCGCGTCATGACGCGCGGCACGTTCGCGAATGTGCGAATCAAGAACCTGATGGTTCCTGGCGTAGAAGGCGGTTACACTCTTTACTTTGGCGAAAGGGAGGTCCCGGACGAGGACCGGGGCCCGCGCATGCGGCTGCTCGACGGTTACACTCTCTACGCTGGCGAAAGGGAGGTCCCGGGCGACGACCCGGTCCCGCCCACGCGGCTGCTCGACGGTTACACTCTTTACTTTGGCGAAAAGGAGGTCCCGGAACCACGCAAGGAAATCAAGGCCAAGGATGCAAAATTGACGTTCATCTACGACGCCTGCATGGCGTACCAGGCTGACGAAGTTCCACTCATTATCTTCGCCGGTCAGGAGTATGGGACTGGCTCCAGCCGTGATTGGGCAGCCAAGGGCACCCGTCTTCTGGGCGTGAAAGCCGTCGTGGCCCAAAGCTTCGAGCGCATCCACCGCTCAAACCTCGTTGGAATGGGTGTCCTCCCCCTTCAGTTCCCCGACGGAGTCAGCGCTCAGACGCTGGGCCTTGACGGCACAGAGGTTTCCGACGTGCTCGGGCTGTCCGATGATATCGTGCCGCGTCAGGAACTGACCTTGCGCATCACGCGTAAGGACGGTTCCGTTATTGAACAATCCGTCAAACTTCGCATCGATACGCCCATTGAGGTGGATTACTACCGTCACGGGGGCATCCTGCCTTTCGTGCTTCGTCAATTGCTCTGTTAGCCTCTCCCGCCGTTATTCGCACTGCTAACAGCTATAGAACCGCAGACATAGAAACCTTAGCGATATTTCAGTTGGCATTAAGCTTGTCGTCAGTCAGCGACTTTAGCGTCATTGCAATGATTCATTCTGTTAGGCGATCGAGAGCTCTTTCTCAGCCATTTGGAATCTCGTTGACGAGACCAAGCAAAGCCGAAAAGCGCCTCTCTCCGTAGCGCTCGCTCGCCGAATGCCAGCACAAAAACTCCTTCCTTGTTCCACAACCAGAAAATGAAAACACACATTGTTACCCTGATTCCGGGCGACGGGGTCGGTCCTGAGATCGCCGACGCCGTTATCACAATCTTCAAAGCGGCCGACGCGCCTATCCAGTGGGAGCGGCAGATCGTCAGCACCGAGTCTGTTAAACCCGGCGGACAGCTCATCTCCGAGGAGGCACTCGCTTCCATCAAAAGGAACGCTGTCGCACTTAAAGGACCTCTGGCCACGCCGATCGGCACTGGCCACGTTTCCCTCAACCTTACCCTGCGCAAAGCATTTCAGCTCTACGCAAACCTACGGCCTTGCCGGAGCATTCCGGGATTAAAGACGCGCTACGACAATGTCGATGTCGTCGTGGTTCGCGAAAACACCGAGGGCGAATATTCCGGACTCGAGCACGAAGTAGTGCCCGGCGTTGTCGAATCACTCAAGGTCATCACGCGCGCTGCTTCGACGCGAATCGCCGAGTCGGCGTTCCATTACGCCGCAACACAGAACCGCCGCAAAGTGTCCGCGATACACAAGGCGAATATCATGAAAAGGAGCGACGGGTTGTTCCTGGACTGCTGCCGAGAGGTCGCCAAGAAATATCCGCAAATCCAGTACGAGGAAGTCATCGTCGATAACTGCTGCATGCAGCTTGTCACAAATCCGCAGCGCTTTGACGTCATGGTGCTCCCCAACCTCTACGGCGACATCGTCAGCGATCTCTGCGCAGGTTTGATCGGCGGGCTGGGCGTCGCGCCGAGCGGCAATATCGGGGAGAGCGCCGCAATCTTTGAGAGCGTCCACGGCACCGCACCGGACATTGCAGGGCAGGGCAAGGCCAACCCAACTGCCCTGCTGTTGAGCGCATGCATGATGTTACGCCATCTCGGCGAGATCGAAGTTGCGGGGCGCATCGAGCAAGCTTGCTACGATGTCATCGCCAGCAAAAAGCACGTCACCTTTGACGTTGGAGGGACCGCCACGACCTCCGAATTCGCCCAAGCAATTTCTTCTAAACTATGATGCAAACCATACTATCCATAACGAACGAGGGTCCTCGAATGATGAAGGGATCTGATCTTTTAGTCGCAGCCCTGGAGAACGAGGGAGTCGAGCGAATCTTTGGAGTTCCCGGCGAAGAAAACCTGGACGTTATCGAATCGCTGCACGGCTCGAAGATTGAACTCGTCGTAACGCGGCACGAGCAGGCGGCAGCGTTCATGGCGGCGACCTACGGGCGGTTAACAGGTAAGCCCGGTGTCTGCCTGAGTACACTGGGGCCTGGGGCGCTGAATTTCTCCACCGGTGCGGCCTATGCGCATCTCGGTGCCATGCCGATGATTATGATCACTGGTCAGAAAGGGATTCTAACCAGTAAACAAGCACGGTTTCAGATCGTGGACGTGGTCTCAAGCATGACGCCACTGACCAAGATGGCGCGCCAGATCGTCAGCGTAGCAACGATCCCGACGATCGTGCGCGAGGCGTTCAGGGTCGCGCAGCAGGAGCGCCCCGGCCCCGTACATCTGGAGCTACCCGAGGACCTCGCACGGGAGGAGGTGCCTGAGGTTCCGCTCGTGCCCCCGCATCCGATCGAAATTCCCGTAGCCCATCCAACTGCTCTGGAGCGTGCAGCATTGATGATCCTCGAGGCCGAGCGGCCCTTGATCATGCTGGGCGCTGCGGCGAGCCGGCCGCGACTTGCGGATGCCCTATCGGATTTCGTTCGCCGTACGCGCATCCCATTCTTCAATACGCAGATGGGCAAGGGCGCAGTGGCCGGCGGGTCGAACCTATACATGGGAACCGCGGCTCTCTCCGAGCGCGACTACGTGCACGAGGCAATAGATCGGGCCGACCTCATCGTTTCCATCGGCCATGACACGATCGAGAAGCCACCCTTCATCATGGGTTCTGAAGGACCCAACGTGATCCATGTCGGCTACGTGCCTGCGACGGTAGAGGAGGTCTTTTTTCCACACGCCGAGGTTGTGGGAGATGTCGGACCAAGCCTGGCTCTGCTAGCTGACCGGTTGGAGGGCAAGCTGAAGAATGCTTCCGCGCTCTTGCCGCTGCGCAAGGAGATCTTTGCACGCCTGACAGACCGGGCCACCGAGAGTCGTTTTCCGCTGACCCCCCAACGTATTGTCCACGACGTGCGCCAGGTGATGCCCGAGGACGGCATCGTTTGCCTCGACAATGGCATGTACAAGATCTGGTTCGCGCGCAATTACCGGACGCGGGTGGCGAACACATTGTTGCTCGACAACGCGCTGGCAACGATGGGCGCGGGGCTGCCTTCGGCGATGATGGCATCCATGCTTTATCCCGGACGGCGCGTCCTGGCCGTGTGCGGTGACGGCGGTTTCATGATGAACTCGCAGGAGATGGAGACGGCAGTGCGGCTCGGTTTGAACCTTGTCGTGCTGATCGTACAGGACAACGCCTATGGTATGATTCGCTGGAAGCAGGGAATCGACGATTTCGCCGATTGGGGACTGACCTTCGGAAATCCGGACTTCGTAAAGTATGCGGAGTCCTACGGAGCGAAGGGCTCGCGCGTTGACACGGCGGACGGGTTGGTTCCGACGTTGAAAGCGGCGTTCGAGGGGGGAGGCGTTCATCTGGTCGTCGTGCCTGTGGATTACTCGGAAAATTCGCGAGTGCTCATAGACGAGTTACGCAACCGCGTGCCAGCGATCACGTTAGCCTCTGCGGCGTAAGAGCTATGCTACAGATCTTACAGGCTTACGATAGGTCCCCGATTGCTGAAGTGGAGACCGAGGACGGCGACGTGCTGGATGCGAAGCTGGATCTGGCTGCGCGCGCCTTCCGCGATCGCGATCACTGGCTGAAGCCGCACGAGCGCATCGAAATGCTCTATCGGCTTGCTTCCCTGATGGAGCCGATGCGGGAAAAGTTCAGCCAGCTCATCGCTCAGGAGGGCGGGAAGCCACTTGCGGATGCGATCGTTGAGACCAACCGCGCGATCGACGGCGTCAGAAACGCGGCCGAGGAGCTGCGCAATTTCGCGGGCCGAGAGATCCCGATGGGGCTGACTGCGGCCAGCGCTAACCGATGGGCCTTCACGACTAAAGAGCCGATCGGTGTTGTCGCCGCAATCTCAGCCTTCAACCATCCGCTTAATCTGATCGTGCACCAAGTGGTGCCGGCGATCGCCACCGGCTGCCCGGTTATCGTAAAGCCTGCTCCGGCAACTCCGCTCTGCGGCATAGAATTCGTGAGGCTTGTGCGCGAGGCAGGCCTTGCCGAACCATGGTGCCAAACATTCCTGCCTAGTGAGAACGCGGTCGCGGAGCGGCTGGCAACCGATCCGCGGGTTGCCTTTCTCAGCTTCATCGGCTCGGCACGGGTAGGATGGTATTTGCACAGCAAGCTGGCACCCGGCGCACGCTGCGCCCTCGAGCATGGCGGAGCAGCCCCGGCGATCGTCGACCGGAGTGCCGACCTCGACCAGGTAATCGAGCCACTCGTCAAGGGTGGCTACTACCATGCCGGTCAGGTGTGCGTCTCGACCCAGCGCATCTTCGTACACGCCGACATTCAGGCGGAGTTCGTCGAACGTTTTGTTGCGCGGGTCAAAGCGCTGCGTGTTGGCGACCCCCTCTCTCTCGAAACCGAGGTGGGCCCGCTGATCCACCCGCGGGAGGCGGACCGGGTCCAATCCTGGATTGAGGAGGCGGCTACTGGAGGCGGGCGCATCGCGGTGGGCGGCGAGCGCCTTTCGGCAACCACCCTGCGCCCGGCGGTCCTGCTGCAGCCCCCTGCGAGTTCGAAAATCTCACGCGACGAGGTGTTTGGTCCCCTCACCTGCATCTACAGCTTCACGAAACTGGACGAGGCGATCAAGGCAGCCAATAGCCTGCCCGTCGCCTTCCAGGCGAGCATTTTCACCCGGGACATCGGTCCTGCGCTCCGCGCAGCAGAGCGCCTGGATGCCTCGGCAGTGATGGTCAATGACCACACCGCTTTCCGCACCGACTGGATGCCCTTCGCTGGGCGACGGCACTCGGGCTGTGGCATTGGTGGGATTCCATGGTCGATGCGCGAGATGACCCAAGAGAAGATGATCGTCCTAAGGCAGGCCTGAAACGTAGTAGTCTCTGCGACTCCCTTCCGCGACTACGCTTGGTTGGGCGCCGAAGCATTTTTGCGAGGAGAGTGCCTGGCTCGTCGCCTGAAAAATGGCGACGGCCACCACTCCTTGATTTCCCGTTCGAAGGAGCGACGTCGTCAAAGCGTTGGAGGATTGGCCGTGGCAATCGCAGGCTTGGCGGCAATACGTCGCCAGATAGGCGGGCAAATGAGCACCAGCGCCGTAATCGCCAAGATCGTGGCGGAAATCGGCTGCGTGACGAAGATCGACAAATCGCCCTGGCTGATCGCGAGCGCTCTGCGGAACTGCTGTTCGGCCATCGGCCCGAGGATCATGCCAATGAGAACCGGCGCGACCGGAATGTCAAAGCGCCGCATCAGGAAACCCATCAGCCCGATGGTGAAGAGCAACAGGAGGTCGAACCAGGAATTGCGTATGCCGTAAGTACCGAGCGTGGCGAAAACCAGAATGCCGGCGTAGAGCAGTGGGCGCGGGATCGACAACAGTTTTACCCACACCCCCACCAACGGCAGATTGAGGATTAGCAGTATCACGTTGCCCACATACATGCTGGCAATCAAACCCCAGATGAGTAATGGCTGGGTCTCGAACAGGAGCGGCCCCGGTTGCAGACCCCATTGCTGGAATGCAGCGAGAATGATCGCCGCAGTGCCAGTGGTGGGCAGTCCCAGGGTGAGCAGAGGCACCAACGTGCCGCTCGCCGACGCATTGTTGGCGGCTTCCGGCCCGGCGACACCTTCGATAGCACCCTTGCCGAATTCCTCGGGATGATTAGTCAGCTTCTTCTCGATCGCGTAGGAGAGAAAAGTGGGGATTTCCGCACCACCAGCGGGCAGGGCGCCGAACGGGAAGCCCAATGCCGTGCCACGCAGCCACGGTTTCCAAGAGCGCGCCCAATCGGACTTGCTCATCCAGATCGAGCCCTTCATTTGTTCGAGCGTGGCTTTCTGGCGGTTGAGGTAAGTCGCAACATAGAGGGTCTCACCCACCGCGAATAGTCCCACTGCAACCACAACTACATCGATGCCGTCGAAGAGTTCCGGAATTCCCATAGTAAATCGGGCCTGGCCGGTCTGGCTGTCAACGCCGATGAGCCCGATCACCAGACCGAGAAACAAGCTGGCCAGACCACGTACCGCGGACGCTCCGAGCACAGCGGACACCGTGGTAAACGACAATACCATCACTGCGAAATACTCGGCCGGACCAAACTTTAACGCGATTTTCACCACAAACGGCGCCATTACCGTAAGGAGAATCGTCGCAATCGTTCCGGCGACGAAAGAGCCAATGGCCGAGGTGGACAGGGCCGGGCCGGCGCGGCCACGCTTGGCCATCATGTTGCCTTCCATGGCGGTAACAATGGTTGACGATTCTCCCGGAGTGTTGAGCAGAATCGACGATGTCGAGCCTCCAAACATGGCACCGTAGTAAATCCCGGCGAACATAATCAGCGCACCGGTCGGATCCAGATTAGAGGTGGCTGGCAGCAGCAAGGCAATGGTCAATGCCGGACCGATCCCCGGCAGAACGCCCACCGCCGTGCCTAGGGTGACGCCGATGAATCCCCACAGGAGGTTCCTCAGAGTGAGCGCGACGGCAAAACCCTCCATCAATGCGCTGAAGGTATCCATGCTACGCCCTCAGAAAGGTCCGGCAGGCAGGCTCAAGCCCAACACGCCCGTGAACAGGAAGAAGGTAACCGTGGATAGCGCTGCCGCTATCCCCAAGTCGCGCCACGGCTTCCGACTGCCGAAGCCACGTGCGACCACCACAAACAGCCCGGTGGAGGCGATGATGAAGCCCGCCCAGCCGATCAACACCATGTGCAGGATCACGCCCGCGCCGATAACAAAAAATGCCACCCAATCCGGGGCGTCATGCCCTTCCTGGTCGAGCGGCACGTTGCGCCAGCCACCGGACAGGGCATGCCAGCCCAGAACCGCGCCACACAGGGTAAAGCCGACACCGATGATGTATGGAAAGAGCCGCGGCCCGACCTGCGCGTAGTCCTGGGTCTCCGCGATGCTCTGGGTGTCATATACAACAAGGGAACCGAGGGCGAAGAGCGCAAGGGATATAAGCAGCTCGCCTGGACGGATCGGCGATCGTTCTGTATTTCGTTCGGGCATCTGAGCCTGGCGGCTGACATCTGGATTGGCAGGCGTCGATTCTTCTGAAACGGGGGCAGTGGAGGAACCGCGGACGGGGAATCTAGATGTACGCATTTGACGCGGGGGTTGTTCATGAAGATCGCCGAAACCCTGCGTTGCCGCTACCGTCAACGCATGGGATCGTGGTTCCGAGTGTTAGACTTGGATCGACTCGCGCTGGTAGCGCCTTGGAGCCTCGCGCTGGTAGGGCGCGCTGGCTCAGCGCGCCTTCCCTCTCCTCTCTCTCTCCTCCTCCTCTCTCTCTCCTCCAAGGCGCGCTGAGCCAGCGCGCCCTACCAGCAGCGGGACTATTTTTTAGCCAGGCCCAGGTCTTCCATGACTTTTCCGATTCGGGCCTGATCGCCATCGAGAAAAGCCTTGAATTGATCTCCCGCCAGGAACAGGTCAGTCCAATTATTCCGTTCCAGCGTCTGCTGCCAGGATGGCGTCTTGACTGCCTTTTCCACTATGGCGATGAGTTCATGTTTCTGCGCATCGGTAATGCCGGGCGCCGCGAATACGGCGCGCCAGTTGACCATCTCGACGTCCACCCCTTGTTCCTTGAGCGTGGGAATATCGACGCTGGGAATCCGCTTGTCGCCCGAGACGGCGAGGGCGCGTAGTTTTCCCGACTTGATCTGGCCGGCGAATTCACCGTAGCCGCTGATGCCTGCCGCCACATGGCCGCCCATGATCGCCGCTTGCGCTTCGCCGCCGCCGGCATAGGCGATGTAGTTGATCCTGGTGGGTTCCACGCCCACGGCCCGGGCGATCAACGCCGCCAGGATGTGATCCGATCCACCAGCAGAACCGCCGCCCCACGCCACCCTGCCGGGATTGGCCTTGAATTGGGCGATCAGTTCCTCCATCGACTGGATCTTTGAGCTGCCTGGCACCACTACGACTTCGTATTCCCCCACCAGGCGCGCGATCGGCGTGACATGGGACAGATTGATGGGCGATTTGTGAGAATGGATCGCCCCTACCATGACCATTCCACCAATCATCAGCGCCTTGGGGTTACCCTTGTTGGAGTTGACAAACTGGGCAAGCCCGATGGTGCCACCGGCGCCACCTCTATTATCTACGGTGATTTTCTTGACGACGTTGCCGCTTTGGAGAGCGGCCTGCAAGGCGCGCCCTGTCTGGTCCCAACCTCCACCCGGTGCAGCCGGAACCAGAATCTTCAAGCTGTCGATGGCCAGAGCCTGGTGCGCGATGGAAAGACTCAGCATGAGTGCCGTAGCTGTGAGTGTTAGGGTACGAATGGATTTCAGGCGCGAGACTTTCATACCTTAGAATTTCACGGTGGCATTGAGTGAGAATACATCAACCGCGTTCATATCGGCTATGGCCGCTCCCTGCGTGGCCTGCCCGCCGACCAGGTTGTCTCGCAGCTTGCCGAGCTTGAACGACACATCGCCCGGAGCGGTATGATCGCGAGATCTCGAGTTTCACCTGAAACACCCTGCAAATCGGTGAACGGGTTCGAGTTGAGCGCACCGCTCACGTCAGCTGCATTATAGACCATGAATCGCGGCGCAAGAGTGTTGATGAGGAGCGTCGATCAAGGCGCAAGAGTGAATCCACCAACGTGCAAGGGGCGACATCGTCAGAGTCAAGTTTGACAACAGACCTCGCTGGGTGTCGCCAGGATAGCCCAACGGTTGTTCAGATTCGCGCGTGTCGCGTCAAGCGGAGCGATCATCAGAAGTTTACACGGAAATGCACGCCCAGGACGGTGGCATTGTCCACGACACCGGCGCCGCCGGGCCGGATCACGTATTCAACAAACGGCTGGACGTAGGCCCATTTGTTGAGCTGAATTCGGTAGTCGCATTCCAGCAGGGCTTCGTAAGTTTGAACGGGAAGATTGTTCGCTTCCTGGATGGTTTGATTGTCTTCGCTGAAATTGCCGTATGCAAAGGCCACTCCAACTTGATCCCGGTCGCGGGAGGGAATCAGACCTTTGTAGATCAGCCCCGTGTTGAAATAGAATGGTCTCAGGCCGTTGTAGCTCGGCGCATAGTGGAACCACGAAAACCAGGTCAGGCCTTGGTCGCTGAGCTTGGGTTTCGTCGCAGCCGCGGTCGCCTTAAAGGATTTCGCGTCTCCGCTTTTCTCCTGCACAGTGGGCGCCGACGGTTCGCGCCAGAGCATCTGCGCCGCCTGCCAGTAAAAACCGTATTTCCCGGGATTGGTGTCGCCGTTGAACGACTCGTTCTCGATCCCCCAGTAATAGCCACCGAAGACGTATTTGCCGGGAAGCTTTGCCGGCCCCAGCTTGGGCGTCACGCCTGTCTCGCCAATGAACCACAAGCCGTTGTGGCCGGGCGAGCCGTCGAAATCCAGCCCGCGGTTCCCCGTTCCGGTGCCATCGGGAAACGCCATGTACAAGCCTGCCATTGCGTAATACCAGTCCGTCGGTTTGACTTTCACATACCCTCCCCACGCCGCATAACTCGACGACCACTCAACATCATTGGCGCTGATTCCCTTATTGTCGATGATGCCGTTGTTGCGGAAAAACTTCGATTCGGGCTGTTGTGCAAAAATATCGTTGGGATTCTGCCATCCACCCGAGATGGTTAAGAACTCCTTTTTGCCAAATAGCTCCGGTGTCGTGTAGGTCAGATAGAAGGGCATGAGGCGCCACCCATGGCCACTTCGATAGCTCACCGGACTGAACAGGCTTGTCGTCCCGATGAATGGATTAATGAGCTCGCCGTCACGCCAGCGCCCGCCGGCGGAAAAGGTGAGACCCTCCAGCGCGTCCCATCCGCTGAGCTTGGCAAAGTCAACGTCGAGCTCGAAAAGGACTTGCTCAACAAAGGTGCCGCGGTGTTCAAGCCCGCCCGCGACCGCGCCGGCAAATACGCTGGACCAATGCCCGGAAAAATCGATACCCCGGTCCTCGAGCGTCGGGCGGACACCAAACAGGTCACCCGCGGCCCCTTTTCCCTTCCACCATCCTTCGAGGGACTGGGTTTCGGCCCGCAGCAGAGAGAATGAAAACGTCAGGAAACCAAAAGTAAAACGAAAGAGCTTGTTCATGGAGGTCGTCAGGTTTGTTATTAAGTTATGCTAAGTTTAGTGGCAAGAACGCACCCACTCTGGATGAGGCCGCTTACACGGAGCTTAATCCGACCTGAAATCTCGTTCAGATTCGCGAACTAACTGGGTCTCATCTGAGAGGCCGGCTGCGACCGAAAGGCTCCTTGCTACGACCCGTTTCTCCGGATCTTTCCTGTCACGATGTCATCTGCTAATCCAGGCTATCCTGCAGGAAGCGGAATGCTGGACTGACTGCCTAGCCAGGCGATCCCGAAACAATAAGGACGGTCGCCAACGCTTCGACGCGGAGTCCGCTCACGATTTCTACACCGATAAATTTCTCGTTCAACTTTTTGCGGAAGACACCCAGTTCAAATACAAGCATCGCAGCGGCGAAAACAGGAATGTGGATAGGTCATGTCAGCCAACCTGTCCAATTGGATGAGCTGGCGACCTTCCTGGCGAGCGTCAACTATGCCGTACGCCTCCGCATGCTGCGAAAACTGAACAACTTTTCATGCACAATTAAGCTTAATTAAGGGAACACGATCCATACTCACCAAAGCTAATTAACCGAACAAGTCGTCGGTAGCTCGAACATTCCCCCAGTATGGCTCAACCCAATTCCACGTTCCCAGTCGACCTGACTTTCGTCTCCCGAGGCGAAGCCCCCCAGTTTTCGCCAAGCCGTAGTTAAGGCTCCCCTCAACCCCACTACGAACCCCGATGTTTTCTCGGGCGCACGCGCCCACAGAGACCACCACGTCAATCATTCCAGTCACGCAGATCCATGCGCCGGCTACCCTCGGCGCCCAAACAACCCGTTCCGAGACCCATCTATATGCAAACTAATTTAATAACGATTCTAGCCTTCTCGATGATCATTGTGTTCATGGCCCTAATCATGACGAAGCGCATGTCCGTACTGACTGCGCTGATCGTGGTGCCGATAGCGTTTGCGCTGCTGGGTGGATTTGGCTTCGCTGAAATCGGGCCGATGATGCTCACCGGCGTCAAGGCCATTGCCCCCACTGCCGCCATGCTGATGTTTGCCATCCTGTATTTTGGGATCATGATCGATGTGGGCCTCTTCGATCCCGTGGTCAAGCTGGTTTTGCGTGCAGTGCATGGTGACCCAGTGCGGATCCTAATCGGAACGGCGGTCCTGGCGCTGACTGTCTCCTTGGACGGCGATGGTTCGACGACCTACCTCATCGTTACCGCTGCGATGCTTCCGCTCTATACGCGGCTCGGCATGAACCGGTTAATGCTCGCCAGCGTCATTATGATGGCTGGCGGTGTGATGAACATACTGCCGTGGGGCGGGCCGACAGCTCGTGCGGCGGCAGCTCTCAAGGTCGACCCCGGCCATCTCTTCGTGCCCATGATTCCCGCGATGATTGCAGGCTCCGCATGGGTGATTTTCGTGGCATACCTGTTCGGGCGCACGGAGCGTCGGCGGCTGGGCGTAATCGATCCTCAGACCCTGGGCGAAGTCCATGCAGTGACTGTCGACGAAACGGAAAACGATGCCACGAGCGGCATCCGGCGGCCAAAGCTGTTTTGGATTAATGTGGTTCTGACCGCGGCGCTGATGGTTGGACTTTTTCTGGGGGTGTTGCCGCTTTCAGTGCTGTTCATGATCGCAGCCGCTCTCGCCCTGATCATCAACTACCCCTCGCTCCAGGAGCAAAGAGAGCGCATTGAGCACCACGCCGGGAACATCCTCTCCGTTGTGTCGGTTATTCTTGCAGCCGGCGTTCTCACCGGCATTCTATCGGGGACGAAAATGGTCGATGCGATGGCCAACAGCGTCGTCGCGCTCGTGCCGGATGCCATGGGCCCGTACCTTGCGATCATCACGGCCGTGCTCAGCCTGCCATTCACCTTTTTCATTTCGAACGACGCGTTCTATTACGGTGTTGTTCCGATTCTTAGCCACGCTGCGTCGGCCTACGGCATCAGCGCAGCGGAGATCGGGCGGGCGTCCCTCGTGGGTCAGCCGGTGCATCTCCTCAGCCCGCTCGTGCCTTCCACCTACCTGCTCGTCGCCCTCGCCGGGGTTGACTTCGGCGATCATCAGCGATTCACATTGAAGTGGACCCTTATCACGTCGTTCATCCTGTTGGCGATCGGCATGGCCATGGCAATCATCCCACTGGCGGGATGCGCGAAATGACGGACGCTCCGGGGCGCATCCTTGTCGCGTTTAGGGCTGTCGCTCCACATGGAGTATGCCCCTCACGGCGAATAGAGCGTGCATCCCTTCAATGGATGATACGGAGCCACGCGGCCCTCTGTCACTCGATGGAAATCGAAACAAGAGGGCCGAGGCGGTGCCGCATTCAGTCGACTGTCGACTTGTCATCCGACTTGGAAATGCCATTTTGTTTCGATTTGAACCGCTGCATTCCCGAAAGATACCGACCGAATCTGGAGTTGCAGTAAAGCGATCGCCGCATATCAACCTCGTGTTTTCCTCTGTTGCGAAGCTCTCCTCAATTCGCTGGGCATGGGTCCTCGTACCAGGATTGGTGCTCTATTTCGCACCGATCGGAAGGCTGACCGCCGATCAGCGCCATCTGCTCGCGTTCTTCACATCCACGATTATCGCTCTCATCGTTCGCCCGATTCCGATGAGCGTTTGCGTGCTGATCTCGATGACACTGCTTGCGCTCACAGGCACGATTTCGCCTACAGAAGCCCTCTCGGGCTTTGGCAGCCCCACGGTATGGCTCGTCTTTTCGGCTTTCATCTATGCCTTGGCGGTGATGAAGACCCAACTTGGGCTCCGGATCGCCTATTTTTTTATCAGCCGTTTTGGCAAAACCTCATTGAGCCTCGGATACTCCCTCGCGCTCTCGAACCTCGCGCTCGCCACCGTCGTGCCTTCCGACACCGGCCGCGGTGGTGGGATTATGGCGCCGTTGGTTCGCAACATCGCGCACGTTCTCGGTTCCGATCCAGGACCAACAGGGCCGCGCATCGGCCTTTACCTGACACTGGTCGCTTTCCACACCAATTACGCGGCTTCGGCAATGTTTTTGACCGGCATGGTGGGCAATCCGCTCATTGCGAAGTACGCGCACGAAATCGCCGGCGTCGATCTCTCGTGGCCACGTTGGGCTCTGGCCTCGAGCGTCCCGGGCCTGTGCACGTTTGCGCTGGTCCCCTGGCTTATCCATCACCTATGCCCGCCGCAGATGAAAGAAACCGAGCACGCCCGTTCATTTGCACAGCTCAAGCTCGTGGAAATGGGGCGGATGACGCGCGCCCAAGGGACCTTGCTAGTCGTGCTTCTGATGGTCATCACTGGATGGATCACCGCGCCCCTGCACGGCATCAACACTACAGTGATGGCGCTCGCTGGTCTCTGCCTGCTCCTGATTTCGGGAGTGTTAGCATGGGACGACGTCATAGGACACACAAAGGCCTGGGACGCAATCACCTGGTTCGCGCCGCTGCTGATGATGGCAGAGCAATTGAGCAAGCGGGGCGTCATCCGCATCGTTTTCGGCGCCGCCTTTGACCAGTTGCAAGGCTGGCCCTGGGCGTTTGCCCTTGCGGCCTTGGCCGCGAGCTACCTTTACGCCCACTATGGGTTCGCAAGCATGACTGCTCATGTTTCTGCGCTCTATCCGGGCTTTCTCGGCGCGGCCTTGGTCGCCGGTGCTCCCGGAGCGCTCGCCGTCTTGATTCTGGCGTTTTTTTCCAGTTTGAACGCTGGGATCACCCACTACGGCACGGGTTCTGCGCTCATCTATTTTGCGCCCGGATACGTTTCACAAGACCTATGGTGGCTGGTTGGCTTCCTCGTCTCAGTTCTAAACCTCGCAATCTGGGGAGGGATCGGCCCGGTGTGGTGGGACATTGTGGGACTATGGTGAGTCATCTGGGGTTATCGATTCATCGAGGAACGACCGGCGAAAGATTGCGGCTCTGCGGGTGTCGGAAGCGACATTGACACCCGTTTCGCGCGGGCCAAAGGGAGCTCAAAGACCACCCGCAACCCACCTTTGCGCGGACCGGCCTCAGCGCGAATCGTGCCGTCGTGTAGCTGGATAATGACGCGGACGATGGCAAGGCCAAGCCCGCTTCCTTCAACAACCCGAGTACCAGCGGGAGATGGCAGGCGTACGAAGCGTTCGAAGATTCGCTCGCGTTGGTCGGCAGGCACCCCGGGCCCCTCGTCTTCAATCGCGACACGCCAGCTGTCCACCGTCAATTCCGAATCGAGAGTGATGAGGCTGCCGTGAGGCGAGACGTTCAACGCGTTGGTCAGCAGGTTGAGCAGAACCTGCCGGATCCACTTAGGGTCGAAATCGGCCCGCTTACCTCTCGCGATGCGCGCAGCAAATCGAACCCCCCGATGTTCCGCAAGCACCCGGGCGTCGGGAACAAAGGCCTCCAGGAATTCGCTCGAATCAGAATAACGGATACCCAGAGTAACCGCCTGCGCTTCGGCGCGTGACAAAAAGAGCAGGTCCTCGATGATCAGTTCCAGGCGGCCAATTTCGTCCATCTGCGCCTGCGCGGCTTCCTGCTGCTGGTCCGGTGTCAGACCTTCGTTCACCAGGAGCTTCTCCGCTTCCAGCCGCAGCAGGGACAGAGGCGTCTTCAACTCATGCGAAGCCTCTGCGCTGAAGCGCCGAATCTGATTGAACGACGATTCCAAGCGATCGAACATCTCATTGAGCAACCGGGCGAGATCGGAAATTTCGTCATGCACGTCCGAGACCGGGATGCGTTGGCTAAGATTGTCCGAGCGAATCCGATTGGCCGTTTCCTGGATGATTCGCACCGGCCGCAGCGCGACCTGACTGACGACGAGTCCGATCACGACGCTTGCAACCAAGCTCTGCGCCGCCAGCACGAGGCTGATCTGGGCGTAACCGTCGATGACCTGATCAGCCGCGGCCCTCGACGTCCCGACCAACACTTCGTAATTTTCAAACGGAAAGCGACCGACGCGGAGCCTGCCGATCCGCGCAAGTTCGGCATCGAAGACCTTGGGATGAGAGTCGTCGATGGGAAGCCGATGGCCACCAAGATTCCTGGAGCTGAAGAGGATCCGCCCATCGGCATCGCGGATTTCGATATGGAACTGCCGGCTGCTGCGCCCGTCTATCGTCTGCATCCGATTGGCGAGTTCCTCCGCAGTCAGCGTGGCGAGGCCGGAACCGAGGGCCGACTTCACGTTTTCGAACTCCACTGCGTTCAACAGGTCGAGGCTGTGAATCAAGTGGCGGTTCAGGAGGTAAAACCCAATCGCCACCAGAGATATCAGCGTGACCGTCGACACGACCGAATACCAGACTGCCAGCCGGGCTCCAAGTGACCTCATAGATACAGGTTGTAACTCACTGCCGGAAACGTCGGGACAAATGTCTCACGGAGAGCAGTCTCCAGCTTTGTGCGCAATTTGCTCATAGAAAATGAAAACCGCTGTGACGCCTCTCGCGCAGCAGCTGCAGTCTGGCAAACCCAGGTCAAGGACGATCACGTCGTTCACTGTCTCGGACCCGGCATCCCGGGTCGCTTCGTACGCCTGGACCCACATTGTCGTATCACCATTTTCGGAGAGCCTTTTTTAGAGAAAGACCCAAGCGCCGCTGATCCAGGGAGTTATCGCAAACATGATCGCAGTCTTTAAAGTCCACCGCGAGCGAGCTCCCCTGAAGGAGCGAGTCAACCGAGAGCGCCGCCCAAAATTAAAAAAATTTCAGCAGCGCTTCACGTTGAGTTTAGCTTTCTCATGTAACCAACCTCTTATGGCCATAATTACCTCAGAAACAAGTGATGTGGAACGGCAAATTGAGCTGGACTTCCTTCGAGCCACCGAATCGGCAGCGTTGAATACGCTCCAATGGCTTGGGAAGGGTCAAAAGGAAAAGGCCGACGAAGCGGCATGTGATGCCATCCGTGGGATGCTTGACCTAGTGGATATACGCGGCGAAGTCGTAATCGGAGAAGGCATTAAGGACGAGGCGCCAGGTCTGTTCAAAGGGGAAAAGGTCGGCAGTTGGAAAGCGGAGTCACCCCGATTCGAGATTGCGCTGGATCCCGTCGACGGCACGACCAACGCGAGCAAGGGGATGCCAAATTCCTTGAGTTGCATCGTCGCGGCCCGGTCGCAGGATGGCGAACCGTGCCTTCAGGATATTCCGGCCTTTTACATGAAGAAGCTTGCCTACCCTCTTGCGGTTCGCCGCGCGTGGATACAGGATCAGAGCCTTCCAATTCACATCGATGCTCCGATTGAGGATGTCATCGACGTAACCGCGCGCATCCTTGATAAGCAAGTGCGCGACGTTGTTGTCTGCGTAATGGATCGTCCGCGCAACCAAGACATCGTTGAAGCGGTGCGTCAGAAGGGAGCCACGCTTCGAATGATTATGGACGGAGACATTTCGGCGGCGATGGCACCGGCAATGCACACCTCGACAATCGATCTATACGCCGGCATCGGCGGCACGCCAGAGGGGATACTATCCGCGGCCGGCTTGCGCTGCCTCGGCGGAGGTATGCGCGCCAAGATCTGGCCGCGGGACGAAGCCGAAAAGCAGTCGCTGATCGCCGCAGGGTGGGGCGACCGCTTGGACAAGGAATACATGTCTCGCGATCTAGCCCGTGGTGAGAGCTTGATCTTCGCCGCTACCGGCATCAGCTCGAGTCCATTGTTGGACGGGGTCGAGGTGAATGGCTCAATTGCGACCACGCATTCAGTTCTTATGCGGGCAAAAACCGGTACGGTACGCTTCATAAAGGCGCATCACGATCTTAAGCGGAAGACTGTCCACCTGCGCTCGACCCACACTGAGCGGCGAGTTTGAACTTCCGGCTTCCTTTCATGTTTCTGCGGAAGGCTTTTTTGAAAATTGTATCTGAGAGGACGCCACTATCATGAATGGCGACTGACCAAGTTCGGCCGTGCAGCCGTGACTGTGAGCACATTTAAGCCAATAACAGCATGCCGACCTATTGACCACGACGCCTTCAATTTGGGCCGGCTGCTTTCGGCTGGAAGCCAGCCGAAAGCGTCTCGCTCATGCCTGCCACAGGAAATCGAGTCATCGTCGCGGTCGCGGTAAATCCAGCAGTCGGGGCAGCCCTGAGCAATCTTGACGGTCGCGCGGCAGAAACGCAGTCTCGCTCTGCGTTGCCATCCATGTAGGACACGTAACTCGAGCTGCGGAAGGTTGCGTCGTCGCAAGCGAAGTCCCCTGAAGGAGCGAGTCAACCGAGAGCGCCGCCCAAAATTAAAAAAAATTCAGCAGCGATTCACGTTGCGTTTAGCCTCCCAATGTAATGTGCAGTTGTTCCGGCAACCGCGCCTCTTAACGATGAACCCTATACAGCACCCAACGACCGAAACAGCGGCGAACCCCATGCACAACCCCGATGCCGGCGCACATCAGATTGTGTTGCGCTTTCTCGCCGAACCTGGCGACATTAATTTCGGCGGAAAAGTGCACGGAGGCGCCGTCATGAAATGGATCGACCAGGCCGGCTACGCATGTGCCGCCCAATGGGCTGGCTCCTACTGTGTCACCGTTTACGTTGGCGGCATTCGCTTCTATCGGCCGATCCAAATCGGGAACATGGTCGAGGTAGAAGCCCGCCTGATCTACACGGGACGCTCGAGCCTTCACATGGCAATCGACGTCCGAGCCCGGGATCCCAAGAGCAGCACCTTCACAGAGACGACTCACTGCATCATCATCTTCGTCGCAGTGAACGCCGAAGGCACTCCAATCCCTATCCCTTCCTGGGTGCCGGTCACTGCGGAACAAGTCGCGTGGCATGAACATGCCGTGAAGCTGATGGAGATGCGCAAGTCGCTCGAGGAGGAACATCTCCGGGTTCATCCCGAGCGTCCCGACAAATTTCCTTCCTCACCTCGACCGGCATCCCACTAAATTCGAAGACGCGGATTCGCGATGCAATCTGTTGCGTTCAACAAATCCAAGCTGTGAACCGAGTGACGGCTGAGCAGGTAAAATAGCCGCAACCGGGAGGCGAGTCGATGGTCAAGACGAGGCGTACCAGAGCGTCAACGGGACTTCACGTGATCTCCTAGCAGCTTGTAACCCACTCCCCGGAACGTCTTGAACAAGGGCTCGCCGCGAGGGACCTCCAGCTTCGAGCGCAGTTTGCTCATGTAAACGTCAAGCAGGTTTGCGTCGGCGTCCTGATGGGATTCCCAAATCTTCTGACAGATCGACGTCCGCGTAAGAATTCGGTCCGGGTTCTGCATAAACGTCTCGAGCAGCGAAAATTCGCGACTGGTCAGTTCCACCGGTTTTCCGTTCAGATGCGCTGAGCGACTGATCAGATCGAGCTTGATGCCGCGGTGCTCGAGAATTGTTTCTTTCACGGCTGCCTGCCGCCGGACCAGCGAGCGGATACGGGCCATAAGCTCGGTCATGTTGAACGGTTTCGCGAGATAGTCGTCTGCTCCCAGATCGAGGCCCTCCACACGATCCTGCACGGCATCCCGCGCACTCAGGATGAGCACCGCTTCCTGAAAGCCATCGTGACGCCACTCGCGCAGCAACTGTAGCCCGCTGCCGTCCGGCAAACCCAGGTCGAGGATGATGACATCGTAACGGTCCTCGCATAGGGCATCCCGCGCGGCCTCGCATGTCTGGACCCACAAAGTCGTGTAACCATTTTCGGACAAATTCTTTTTAAGAAACAGCCCCAGGCGACGCTGATCTTCGACGACAAGAATCTTCATGGAACCTTACACAATGGCAGACTTTGAAGCCTACAGCAAGGCGCCGTTCCTGAAGCCAAACGGCCAGACAGTCGTCGAACACACTCAATGAAAATGCGGTTGATTCAGAGGGCGATTCCAGTGCTTTTTTGCGCTCTAATCGGATCCAGGGAAGCCGATTCTGCGATCACGCAAAAATCTAAAAGCACGGCTTCTTTTGCCGTCGCCGAACGAACATGGGCACTGCCCACGACAAGTTGTTCGATGATTTCCCTTGCACGTTGAGGATTTTGATGGAGTCGCCCTGAGCTGACTGGCTGACCACCGTCGTCAATATATTCGTCGTTCTGTCAGACATGGCGTTAGGTGCTCGCATAGCCCTCCGGGAGCAATTACAACTGCCGTTCATGCCCACACTTGATCGTATTCGGGTGACGATCTCCAGCCGCTGCAACGCACGGTTTCTGGATGGCCCCGGCGGCATGACAAAGTTTCCTGCGGCAGCACGGACGCGCCCGTTGGGGCAACGCATTTCCGAGTCCTGAGCAACCCCCACATCCAAACCCATGAGTATCCAAAGAAAACTCGACAAAGCACCCCCCTACAAGCTGCTCGCCTGCGACGGCGGCGGAATCCGCGGAACCATCTCCATCGAAATCCTCGCGAAAATCGAAGACGAGCTCCGTGCCAGCAGCGGAAAGCCCAGTCTCGTGCTCGCCGATTACTTCGATTATGTGGCTGGTACAAGCACCGGCGCTATTATTGCCACGCTGGTGGCGCTCGGTTACGACGTCGCCACGATCCGCGACTTTTACCTAAAAAGCGGCGCGGAAATGTTCGAGCCTGCCGCACTTTGGGAACGTCTGCACACCAAGTTCGACTCGGACAATCTGTCCCGGATGCTTAAGGAAATCATCGGCGAGCACGAAACCCTCGGCTCGGACAAATTCAAGACACTCCTGATGGTCGTGCTGCGCAACGCCACCACCGATTCGCCATGGCCGATTTCCAACAATCCCAAGGCCAAATACAACGACCGGGAGACGCGCCGCGACGATAGCAACCTCAACCTGCCGCTTTGGCAACTCGTCCGCGCTAGCACCGCCGCGCCGACGTTCTTCCCGCCGGAAACAATCCAGGTCGGCACCCAACGCTTCGTCTTCGTCGATGGCGGCGTGACGATGTATAACGACCCTGCGTTCCAGCTCTTCCTCATGGCAACGACGGAGCCTTACAAGCTCTGCTGGGAAACGGGCCGCGAAAAGATGCTCCTCGTGTCGGTCGGGACCGGTGCGAGCGCCGACGCAAATTCCAAGCTCACGCCGCGAGAGATGAGCCTGCTTTACAATGCGAGCCACATCCCCTCGGCGCTAATGGCCGCAGCGCTTCACGAGCAGGATTTCTTGTGTCGCACGTTTGGTGACTGCCTGGCCGGTGGCCCGCTGGACCGCGAAATCGGCGACATGATCGGCAGAGGCATCCCGGGGCTCGAAAAGCTTTTCACTTACGTTCGCTACAACGCGGATCTTTCGCGCGGAGGGCTCGATGCACTCGGCCTGCAGGGCATCAATCCTGAGCATGTCCAACAGATGGATTCTGTGGATCACATCGGCGAGATGCAGCAGGTCGGCCGCGCCGCCGCCGAGCGTTACGTCCATACAAAACTCCACTTCGCCGCCTTCCCAGCCTAACTTAGCCATGCCTGCCACAAACACCCTCTGCCGCGCCTTCGTCGTGATGCCATTCGGAAAAAAGGAGGTACCGAAGGATCTGTTGAAACAGCCAAAGGTCGAAGTGACCTCCGAAGCACTCGCCTTGCAGGAGGCGCTGAAAGTCGATTTCGATGTCCTCTACGAGAAGCTCCTCGGGCCCGCGCTGCGCGAGGCGGGGTGCGAGCCTTTCCGCGCGACGGACGAGCAAGGCGCGGGCGACATCCGCAAGGACATGTTCTTCGAGCTGGTAACCGCCGACCTGGTGCTCGCCGACATTTCAATCCTCAATGCCAACGTTTTCTACGAGTTGGGCGTGCGGCATGCCGTCGGTCCACGCGGCGTGATCAGCGTGCACGGCGGCTGGGCGAGCCGACCTTTCGACGTGGCACCGGATCGCACCTTCAACTACGACGGGCAACTCTTCATCGCCGACCTCACTCGCGACGCAGCGTGGGAAGTGCGTGTCTCGAAAGAAGTGAGCAAACTCGGTGCTGTCTTGCGCAGCGCCATTGCCAATGATGAACAGGAGATCGGCAGCCCCGTTTACAGCCTTGTGGAAGGACTAAAACCCGTCGACTGGAGCGGGATCAGCACTGCGCGGGCAAAATATTTCCAGAGTATCTCCGAAGAATGGCGTCAGCGTGTGAAGGTGGCACGCAAAGAGCGCCATCCGGGCGACATCCTCACGCTCGCCGGCGACATGCCTACCCGGCTGCACCGTAAGCAACTGCTCTGGCAATGCGCTCGCGCGCTCGTCGAGATCCATCGCTTCGAGGCGGCGCGCGGCGTCCTCGATGATCTTCTGGAAATGGACCGCGACAACTTCGAGACGAAATCTCTGTTAGCACTGGTTGATAACCGGACCGGCCGTTCAGCCCATGCGGAGGAAAGCCTCGATGCATTCGTCAACGCGCGGCCCGGCGACGGTGAAGCGCAAGGAATGCTCGGGCGCGTTTACAAAGACCTCTGGCGGGTCGCATGGAAGGACCAACCGACCCTGGAAGAGCGGCAGACGGCGGCGATGGAAAACGCCGTTATCGCCGCCAAAGCGATCGCCACCTATGAGCGCGCGCTGCGCCATAACTTGAGCAACTACTACAACGGCATCAACGTCGTTACCCTCCAGTCGCTGCTCGATTTCCTTGCCGAAAAGACTGGCACGTTTCCCGCCGAGACTGGCATCACCGATCTGCCTGAACTGGTCTCCGTGGTTAGCGTCGCCACGCGGCAAGCGCTGAAAAATCCGGGCGAAGTCGCCTGGGCCGCGCCGACGCTTGGTGAGCTTGAACTCGTCCGCGGCAACGGTCCCGAATCCTTGCGACGCTATCAACAAGCGGCCAATGCGCCCGGTGTTCCATATTTCGAGATTGATTCCATGCTCGGTCAGCTCCGGCTGTTCGAGGGGCTTGGCTTCCGGGCAGAGGCTGTGGCACCGGTGATCAAGCTGCTCGAGAAGAAGCTCGCCCAGCTGGGAAATCCCCTGCCCACCTTCGGCAAAGTGGTCGTATGCAGCGGACACATGATCGACGCGCCCAGCCGCGAGAATCCCCGCTTCCCAACAAGCAAGGAAAGGCCCGTGCGCGAGAGGATCGCGGCGCAGCTGGCCGCTTGGGGCGTCGGCAAGGGCGACCTCGCCATCTGCGGCGGAGCATGCGGCAGCGATATCCTCTTCGCCGAGGAATGCCAGCGCCTCGGCGCTTCCGTACGCCTCCTGCTCGCCCTGCCGCGCGCTGAGTTCGTGGCAAAGTCGATCGCCTTTGCCGGTTACGAGTGGGTACAGCGGTTCGATCAACTTGCCAAAACCTGCGAAGTGGCCGAGCAGACCAGCCGGCTCGGGAATCCACCTGCGGGACTTGATGTCTTCAGCCGCTGCAATCTCTGGATCCTCAACTCGGCGCGTGTCGAGATTGGGCCCGCCAGTCAGTTATATTCCGTTCTTATCTGGGACGAAAAGCCGACCGGCGACGGCCCCGGCGGGACCTCCGACTTCGCGACGCGCGTCCGGGAACTCGGCGGAGTCGTTGAGGTCATCAACCCGATGAAATTTCCGGAGCCGGATTGATAGGGACACGGCGTCAAAGGTCTTCAGAGGGCGATGTATTATGTGTTCCATCGATCGACGCGATTGACTCGCAAACCAATCAATCGTCCGATACGCCTTCGCCGGGAGGAAGCTCTGCGAATGTGCGCCGGTAGGGGAGTGTTCCGAAGAAGCGTTTCCATTCGGCGAGTGAGAGATTTCGATTCGCCCGGCGGGCCGCCCGCCGCTGCCACGTGTCGAGACTGGCATCAAGCAAGAAAAGCCCGGGAGGATTATTGAGACCCACAGCCAGCGTTTTCCCATCCGGGCTGAAGGCGATCGCATTTACCGTGAAATATTCTCCTTCGGTGAAGGCTGAGACACCCAAGGGTTGACGGCTTTCGGCATCGACGAAGCGCAATGTGCCCCCGAATCCCGCCATCACGAGAGTCTTGCCGTCGGGGCTAAACGAGAGTCCGGAGACCCTGTTGACAAAGCTCCGGGGTAGTTCGCCACGAGGGCGATGGCTTGCAACGTCCCAGAGCAACACGCCGCCTGCGTCATCGCCGGTGCATAGCACCTTACCCGTGGGATCGAAGGTAGCGCTCCAGACAGCGGCGAGATGCCCCGGAAGTGGAGAGCCCTGAGGCCGGCGGGTGCGCGGATCCCAGAGTCGGACGTTTTTATCATCCCCACCGGAGGCCAGCACCGTTCCGTCGGAGCTGAAGGCGACGCAGTAAACGCCGCCTTTATGCCCCTCCAATGATTCACCGAGGGGTGACCGCGCTTGTGCGTCCCAGAAACGCAGGGTGCCGTCGCTGCCACCAGAGGCGAGGAGCTTGCCATCCGGGCTGGAAGCGATGCTCCAGATGTAACTCCCGGCCAGGTGGCCCACGAGAGGTGCGCCGATCGGCTGGCGCGTCACCGCATTCCAAAGCCGTACCGTGCCGTCCTGGCAGCCCATCGCGAGCACCTTGCTCGCTCCAACGAAAGCGAGGCTTTGGACTCCATCCCAATACTCGAGTGTTCCGAGCTTTTTGCGCGCCCTCGCATCGAAAATCTCAACGTGTTCGCCGGAGACGGCGAGCAAGGTCCCATCTTTGCTAAAGGCCAAGTGGGAAGTCCGCCCACCAATTTGTTCACCCAAGAGAGGGGCAGGTTCGACTTCCCAAAGCCGAATGGTCCCGTCTTTGGCTCCGACGGCGATCTGCCGGCTATCCGGGCTCACCGTGAAGCTGGCCATCTCACCGACGAAGATCGGCTGCCCGATGAAGGTGGCATGCTCCCAATCGTAGCGATGAATGGCTCCGTCCAGGCCTCCCCAGGAGAGGATCTTGCCATCGGCGCTAAAAGCGAGATGCAACACCCACCCGGAGCGGCCGACAATAGGCTCGCCGATGGGCTGGCGACGAACAACGTCCCAAAGACGCACAACTCCCGTACGATCGCCGGACGCAATGACTTTCCCATCAGGACTGAAGGCGAGCTGCGTGATCCATTCAGTATGCCCAGTAAGTTTCCCAAGTGGTTGGCGCGTGGCGATTTCCCAGAGCCAAAGTTCCTCGCGAACGTCGAGCGCCAGCAACTTGCCATCCCGACTAAAAGCGACACACGCGGGCTCGCCCGCCCCGAACTGCGGCTGCCAGGCCGCCCCTAGCCCCAGGATCGGCTCGCCAATGCGTTCTCCAGTAGCGGCATTGCGCAGGGAAAGGTCTACCACATTGCTGACAGCGAGGGATTTGCTGTCAGGGCTGAAGACGACGGAGGTGACCGTGCCGCCGAAGCGAACGGCCTCCCCACGGAGCCTGCGCGCCGAAACATCCCAGATGCAAAAGTCGCCGTCCTGAGTGCCCGCAGCCACGCTCGCACCATCCGGACTGAAGCTGAGGCAGCGGACTTCGTTTGAACTGCCCGAATGGCGTTGCTCGAAAACGTGAAGTGGTGCAGCGACTTGACGCCGTTGCTTCCAGTCCCATAAGCGCACGCTTCCATCGAAACCGCCAGAGACCAGAGTGGACCCATCGGGGCTGAACGCAATTGAGGTCACCGGCCCCCGATGCCCGTGCAGGAAGGTGGAGAGTCCCGGCTCCATTTGGAGCGCGGAAAGGAGCGTATTCCGCGCCTCGGCGGTATCGGCAGCACGACACGCCTCGACGCCGAGGAGCAGTGCGAGCGGAAGCTGATCGCGTAGATAGGAGAGGCCAAAGCCAGCCAGCCGTCCGGCGCCTGCGATTCGCGCCTGCGACTGGGCCTCGTTGCGCTGCGACCAGGCGAGCACCGCCAAAATCAGCGAGACGACCAGGCCCGCCGACACCGCTCCGAGAGTGATCCGCTGTCTATTAGCAGCAGCTTTGCGGCTGGCGATAATATATCCGGTCTGAAGCGCAGTAGGCTGCCGTTCCTTGTCCGTGCCGGCCTGCGCGAGCCATTGCTCGGCATCGCGCAGATCGTCTCCACGAAGGACAAAGCTGTTGTTTTTGCCTTTGGCTTCCCATTCGATCGCGCGCGTGAGCAGACGGGTGTGCGCGTGAACCCATGCGAGGTCGATATCGAGCGCAGTGATCAGCGTCTCGATCGCCTTGGCGAAATCGTCGGTCTCGCGGCAAAAAATCCAGTTCAGCTTCGCGAGCGCCTCCGGCACATCAGCGGCATTCACGTCGCGAGCGACGACCGGCACCATCCGCTTGTTGTGCGCCGCGGCGTGCGCGATCTCACGCCCGCAGACAACTGACGCGATCGAATCCGGCGTCAGCACAAAAACAAATGTATCAGCCGCTTCGATCGCGCCGTAAATCGCTCTCATGAACTCCTCGGTGGGCCGGATGCCTTCCCAGTCCACCCATGCCTCGCGACCGCGACGTTTCAGCGCCTCATCCAACTGTTGGACGAACTCCTTGTCCTTGCGCGAGTAGGAAATGAAAACGTCAGCCACGGCACTGGATGCTGTTTGCCACTAAGTTCCGTCGTTGGCAGCCCAGAGCATTTGGACACGCCTCAGTGCGCGCCCTACCAGCGCCAGTCCGAAAGTCCCCGCCTTTCATGGCGGCGATTACATGCCCCATTTTCGCTGAGCGCAACGGCAAATCTCGCCGCCGTGCGGACCGGTTAGGAGCCGTCGTGGCGGTTGGAAAGGTCTGTCTCAGCCCGAGAACTTCGGGATCGTGCTGCTCGATATGGGACATTTAACGGAAGAGTCGACCTTTCTTGATTTCTACAAGAGGAAGGCATCAAAGGCGGGTCAGGAGTAAACAGAGACTCTACCGAAGTATTCGCTCCTGCTGTGCAGTAATTGCTCGCCATTGCTCTTGCTGATTAAAGACGTTGTTCCCACGAGAATTCGTTATTTATGTTCAGCCACGCTTCCAAACTTCCTGCAGTCCTGATCGCGTGCTGTGTGGCCGTCACCCTCGGTGCAGCCGGCGCGTGTGATGGCCCGCGCAAGGTGCGCGAGGCGACCGTCGCGAAGATCAAGGCATTCATCAACGACCAGCAAATGACAGTGCTGACCTTCGCCGGCTATTCAGGGGCAGAGTATGAGGACCCGCAGACGATGTTGGCGCACGCTTCACGCGTCCTCGACGGGCTGGACCCGGCGAAAACATTAATCAATATCGGTGCCACGGAGGTGGGAATCGGCGCCGTTTACGAGCTCTCAAAGCGAAAGGGATTCACAACCATGGGCATCGTCTCCACCCTTGCCCGCGATGAGCGTGTTCCACTCTCGACGTGCGTCGATTATGTGTTCTACGTCAAAGACAGTCACTGGGGCGGAAAGGTTCCCGGAACCGATCATCTTTCGCCCACCTCGGCCGCACTGGTCGAGTGCAGCACGTCTTTCGTTGCCATTGGCGGAGGCGAAGCCGCCAGGGACGAGATGCTCGCAGCACGTAAGGCTGGCAAGCCTGTTGCCTTCATTCCTGCCGACATGAATCACCGGATCGCTCGAGAGAAGGCACAGAAAAAAGGCCAGCCCGAACCGACCGACTTTCGAGGTGCCGCACATGGTTCGCTCGCTAAAGGCATCTAGCACTGGCCCAACTGGCTCGAGCCGACCCGCACGAAGCCCGAGATGAAGTGTTATGCTTCGAGTGAATGCTGCCGTGCAATCGCCGGAACGCGGCTCGCCCCTTGGGGCCTCGGCAAAGGCGATCTCGCTAGCTCGGCAACCGCGGCGGAGCGTGCCGCAGCGCCGCCGTCCTGTCCGGACTTCGGAACGGAGGATAAATGCCACCGTGACAGGGATTATTTCTGCAGGCGGGTCTTTTGCGGCATCGTACCTGGACCGTAACGACTCCATTCGTCAGATGTCAGATCGCTCGCCACTTTGGCAGAGGTCTCGCGGAGGACACCATCAAGAGTGATTGGATGAAGGGTGGGCTCGGGAAAACCGTTCTGCCACCTGTAAGTCAGAATATACCTTCCATCCAGGCTGAAACCCGCGAAACGATCACCCCGCGCGACTGGAACTTTGAAGTTTACTCCGAGCGTGTTCGCGTCATAGACGTAGATGACGCTGGGGAATGCGGCAGCTAGGAGCGTTCCGTCCGGACTAAAACTCAAGAAGTCGTCACGGTCGCCCTCCATGAATCCGCCAAAACCCAGCGGTTCCGATCGGACCGTTGGATTCTTTGCGCCGATTTTCCAAATCCCAATCATGTTCTCCTGGAGCACCGCGCATCGCCCTTTGTCAGGACTAATCGCGAAGTTCGATCCTTCTGGAATGTCTGACACGGATTCGGTCCTCCAATCGAACAGCACGGACTTAAGCGGGACCCCATCCTGGATTTGCTCGGCGATGACGAAGTTGGACCCGGACAGGAACCACAATCGGTTGAAAGGCTTTACGTTGGGGATCAGCTGCGGGGGTGCCTTATGATCCAGTCGATAGATCTGGGACGAAACCAGCACCCGATTTTCGTCCGGCCCAAACGCCAGGGGCCCGCCGCCGGGAATCGTGATGTTTCGTTTGGTGGCCATTTCCGTTATTACCCATCCCTTGCGTTGTAAAAGCCGCGCTACAAAGCGGCCGCTCGGTGACACCACAAGCGCTCCGGCGCCTTCCCCTTTTTCCTCAGCCTGCCACAGGCGTGTTCCACCCGCATCATAGACATTCATCGAGCCGTCTGCTCCATCCACCACAACGACACGCGCGTCCACTGGCAGGACCGCAAACTTGCTGGGCAACGTCCAACGGCTCGCCGGGGTAATGGGGACCCATCGTTCCGGGGCGAGCGACACAACCTGAATCTTGGCGGGAAGCCGATCCCTGGTCTGGGCTGGGACACGCGAGCTCACGGCCAGGAATCGACCATCGGCACTGAAAGCGGCGCCATTCACCGACTGCCTTTTATCGAGTGTGAAGTGGAACACCAAGGCGCTCCGAGTCAGGTCGAAGACCGAAAAGGTCTCCGGGTTTACCGCGGAGTATCCCGCAACATACCGGCCAGTTGGACTCACGGCAGGGAGAAGCTGAAAGGTCTCGCCTTGCTTCGATGCGAACGGCAGGTCGAACGAATCCCCACCGGATGTCTTGCGTAGCTGAGCGCCCCTGACGTACACATCGCCGCCCGCGATGACGCGAGAAGGGTTGGACAAGCTCTCGACAGGCGTGGTGTTAAGCAGGCTGCCATCAGCAGCGCTTAGAATCGAATGCTGACGAGAACTGATGGCGATCACACACTTGCCATCTCCGCTGAACAAGGCTTCCTCATAATTATCGCTCGCCGGATGCCGAACACGCCAGCGAACCGAGCCGTCCGCGACGTTGAAAGCTGTTAAGCCTTCATCGGTTTTCGCGACGACCGTCGCAGCGTCTGGACTGAGCACGACGACGCCCGCCTCCGACGGGAACATGATGCGCGACCGAACCGTGCCGGCTGTCGGATCGACCGTCCAGATCCCAGCTCGCGAAACCACGAGCAAGTTCCCCTTCAAATCGAACGCTGCGATATCGAGATCCTCCGGAAGCGGGACGATTTGTTTGTTTCCGCTCTCGATGTCTAGAACTTCGATCGCAGATCCACCTTTTTGGTAGACGACGACACGGTCGCCGGTTGGGCTCATAGCGAGTGTGAAGGCGGATTGATCCGCCTGGACCTCGTGGAGCTGTCGGAGATCGGGCGCTGAAAACACATGGACATGGCGATCACCGCAGAGCGTAACCAGTCTCCGTGCATCTGGAGTGAACACGATGGCAACTGCGACAGAATCCGTTGCGACATCCGTCAAAATCCTCGGCATCTGACTGACGGCTGTGTGCCAGGCTGTGTATCCAGCTTCAGTCCACGTCTCTCTGAGCGATTCAGCCGCAAGCAGGCTTCCAATTCGGAGGCCCCGACTGGGCTCCATGTCTGCGGCCTTGACAGCCTGTCCGGCCAGGAAGCGCGCCGCGGACATCTTGCCTTGCTTGATAGCATCCTGACGCGCAAACCAAGCGACTACTGATAAAATGACAGCAACGACCAGGCCGAAGCTGAGTGCTCCGAGCGTGATCAACTGCCTTTTAGCGGCGGCCTTGCGGCTGGCGATGATGTATTCGGTCTGAAGCGCCGTGGGCTGACGTTCCTTGTCCGTGCCGGCCTCTGCGAGCCATTGCTCGGCATCACGCAGATCGTCTCCGCGAAGGACAAAGCTGTTGTTTTTGGCTTTGGCCTCCCACTCGACGGCACGCGTGAGGAGGCGCGTGTGAGCCCGGACCCAGTCGATGTCCGTGTCGAGGGCGCTGATCAGCGTCTCGGTCGCCATTTGAAAATCGTCTGATTCACGAAAAAAGATCCAGTTCAGCTTCGCCAGCGCTTCGGGGACGGCCCCGGCGTTCACCTCGCGTGCAACGATAGGAATCATCCGTTTGTTCTGCGCCAGGGCATGCGCGATTTCCTTCATGCAAACGACCGATGAGACGGAGTCAGGAGAGAGCACAAAGAGGAACGTGTCTGTTCCTTCGATCGCGCTGTAAATCGCTCTCATGAACTCCTCGGTCGGCAGAATGCCTTCCCAGTCCACCCAGGCCTCGCGACCGCGGCGTTTCAGCGCCTCATCCAACCGTTGGACGAACTCCTTGTCCTTGCGCGAGTAGGAAATGAAAACGTCAGCCACGGCACCGGATGCTGTTTGCCTCTAAGTGCCGTCGTTGGCAGCCCAGAGCATTTGGACATGCCTCAGTGCCCACGCTACCGGTGCCAGTCTGAAAGTCCCCCCTTGCATGGCAGCGATTACACGTCCCCTTTGCACTGAGCGCAACAAATTACGTAGGAATAGGCATCGAGGGTTGTTCTGGCGGCGGCAGAAAAGGCGGCGAGACCTGCCCCAGCAAGCACTTTGGACTCATGCGTTTCTAGTTACCTTCAGGGCTCTCAGTTTTAGTTTCGGCTTTAGCGCTGGGTGGACTGCCCTGGTGCTCGTGCGCGATGGTAACTGCCAAGACCTAGGAAATGAACCTAACCACTTTGCACGAAGGATCGCGTCAAAATTCGCGCCGGACGCTCGGCCTCAGGTCATATTTACGCAGCAGCTCCCCGAATGAGGCGTTCCAACCTTGCCGTGAGTTTCTCAAAATGTGTTCCAGACCAGTAAATCCGACCGCAGCCGCAGCACCGGCGGAAATTATCGTAAAAGCGCAAAGTGAGCGGTTCGCCAGAAAGCCGGGTGAGCACTTCTGACTTCGGCACGGATAGCAGCAATGAGTTGCAGCGGAGACATCGCTGATAGGGCGCAAGGTCGCCGGACTCGGGAGCGAGGCCGAAACGTCGGAGCACCTCGCGCGCTTGTTCCTCCGCATCCACGCTGCGAGGGCTGTAACCGTGCCGGACGATGGAATGCATCAGCAGGCGGCGATCGCGAGTCAGCAGCGCGCGATCTTCCGCGACCATGATTTCGAGTAACCGACGATCGTCGGCGTCGCGCTCATAGGCAGTATCAATCCCAAGCAGCCGTAGGTTGCGCGCGAGTTTGCCGAGGTGACCATCGGCCACGAACCGACACCAATGCTTCGTCTGCAACCTCGGTGCCCGCGGCAGAACCTCTGCTGGTGCAGGAACGGCGAAGACTTCCACCCGCCCAGGAGCCTGCACCTGCCAGGCAAAGGTGACCGCTGTCCGCTCGCCGGTGCAAAGATCCGTCGCAACGATCAGATCCACCTCCGGGTGCGGCACCCCACACGCCTCAATCACATCCTTGATCGCCGTCTTTTCCCACAACGCACGCAAGAGGCAATTCTCGCTGCGCAAGCCCCGCACCCCACGACGTAGGAAAAACCCGAGTTCAGCGGAAAAGCTGAGTTCCACCTCAAACATAACGAAAGATACACCTTTGATCTCACATCAAACGCGGCCGTGTTTCTCGGCCCAAGGTGCTCAAGTGAAAGTGTCCGGCACTTCCCTTTGTCCCAACGAGCGAACAGATCAGGGTCAGTGATAATCAGGGGATCATTTCCATGCGCAATGATGCGGCCGGACTCGATCGATCAATATGAGAAACTTTCTTGCGGAATTCCCATCCCCCACAGCGAATACGGATCGGCCAGCTCGTTCACGCCCTCGCCCGCGGCTGAACAGCCCGGCGCGAGGTGTGCCACCGCGCAGGCTCCGAGCGCGGTCACGTAGAGGCCCTGGCGGGTGGCCAGGACGCGATGGGTCATGCTGTTTTGTGATGGCAACGCGATGGTCTGTTGCGACTCGATCTGCGCATAACCCCCGCTAAATCCGATCTCGAAGACCGCGTTGAGTGCCATCATCGCGGCCATTGACGAGCCGAGCAGGTAGATGCGCTCGGGCGCACCTGGCTGGTCGGCGTCGGGTCCAAACGCGAGGTGGATCAGCCCGGACCCCATCGCGGCGCCGCGATCGAGGTTGAATCGCGAGATCCGGCCCGAGTCGTCGATTCGCCCGAAGCCCCCGTTGCCGCCGCCGGAGCCTCCGAGCGCCGTGAACCACACGTTTTTATCGGGTCCGGCAATCAGGCCCACTGGCGTTTTGCCGAGACTTTCGGGCAGGGGGAGGATGCTCGTTGTGCCGTCTGGCCGCAGCTGCAAGATCGCACTCGACTGGTCGAGGCTGGCATAGACATCGTCGCTTAGCGGGTGAACGGCGACGAAGATTGGACGCGGCGGGCACGGGTGGACAGCGAACTCATGCGGCTCCTCGATTCCGACTCGGACCACGTGGTGGCTGTCCTTACAAGTCGTCCACACGTGCTCACCATGCTCAATGATTCCATGGGGACCGCGGGCGGGGGCCGGCAACGCGATGCGCTCGACGATTCGCGGCGGCGCATCGAGATTCCCGGCTACCGGATCGATCCGCAGAAGTTCGGAGGTGAATTGTAGCGTCACCCAAACGTGCCCCGGGTGGCGACGCGAGACGCACAACCCGTGGAGCCCGTCGTACGCGCTGTTGACGATGTGCCGAGCGACCGCGAGCGGCCGACCGCTGACTGGATCCACTCGAATCTTGACGAGCGCGCCGCTCGGTTGCTGAGACACGAGCAGCAACTCCTCGGCCACCTGGACGATCTCGTGAGTCTGCGAGCTGGCGGGAAGCGGATATTCAATCGCGGATTTGAGTGAGAAGGAGGGGGCGGTCGGGTTCATGGGGCAGGCTATGGGGCCGCGATTCCGCGTGTCAAACCACTCCATGTGCAATTGCAGAATCTCTACTCAGCTGTCCGAGGCCAAGTCGAAGGTCGGCTCAGTCGGGGTCGATTCAATGGCCAGCGCGCTGCCGAGGCCGTCAAGCTCCGACTTCAAGCTCGTCCGCCGTGCTTGCGCTGAACCGTTCGTGGATGCCGCCAGCGAATTGACGTCGACGGTGAAACAATACACGGCCGGCGCCAGCGGGCTGACCTTGACCCTACGACAGCGTAAGTCACTGCGGCGACGAGCCGATCAAAAATGTGTCAGCGTCCGGGGACCGCCCGCAACACGTAAGGTATAAACAGCGCGCTTGATAGAAACTTACTTCCATGGGGGCATTGATAGACTATCAACACGCATTTGTTTGAACCCCCTCCGACCCCAGCGCCGCTCGATCCGTTGACGCGGACCCTGAAAAAGCAATTTCCTATCAGGAACAACCGATTAGGTGCAAAGAGCAAGATCGCTGTTGCAATCGACGAACCTTCCGCTGAACAATGCGTTGAAAGCTCTACTTACAGGAGGGCAATATGACCGAATATCGCGACACCGCCGGGGGCACTTCGCCCACGTGGGAAAACTGGAGCGGCAATATCAAGCACCTGCCGCCGACCAATGGCGAGAACTACTACTTTACCCCAACAGACCTGAACGAGCTGAAAGCCGTGGTCGCGATGGCCGAGAAAAAGGGCGTGACGGTGCGGGTCTCGGGTCAGCGGCATTCCCAGCCGCCGCTGGTGACCGAAGACAACCGGGCGGACCCATCGGCGCAGCCCAAGGCCTTTCTCGTCGACATGTCCTGCTACGTAGATATCGGGACGAATGGAATCGCGCTCGGGCCCGGTGAGAACCAGGTCACGGTGAACCCCGGCGTGCGCGAGGACGATGTCGACGCGTTCCTCACCAAGAACAACTTGATGATGCGCACGGTCACCGCCGGCGGGTTCTTCAGTCTCGGCGGCATGACCGCGGTAGACGTGCACGGCGCCACGGTCGACGCGCCGATCTTCGCCGAGACCGCTTCGGCCTTCACGATCCTCGGCGCGGACGGAAGCGTCACGACGATCGATGCGCAGACGCCGGCGGTGAACGGCTGGTCGCCGTTGCAGTTCGCGCGCGTATCGCTAGGTGGGCTGGGTATCGTGACCCGGGTCACCCTCGACGTGCTGCCGCGCCCTTGGGCGACGACACTGCAGGGCAGTGCGAGGCAATACCTGCTCAAAGACAAGAAGGCCTTCATTGCGCAATTCGCCCAGCTGCTGGCCGGGCCGTCGAAACATGATCGGATCGAGACCTTCTACACCCCCTACGCCGCCGCGCCGAACCTACCGTTCCCCGTTCGTCTGGACAATTTCCTCGTGCTTGGCTGGGACGTCGTCAAAAACCCGCAACCCCAGACGCCGAACGCGGCCCCCGATCCCAAGACGGCCTGCACCCTGGCCGGCGAAGACGAATACGGCGCTCCGTTCCTCGACGGCATCGGGCAGTACGCTTCGAGATACGTGCGTGAGTCGCAGTATTATTACAATCCCTACGACCCGTTTCACTTTCCTGTCCCGGTGCCTCCCTCGGGCTTCGCTGCCATCGCCATCGACGTAATCAAGTCGCAAGTCCAGGCCGCGAACAAGATCCATTCAGACCTGTGGCTCGCGAAGGCGGCTCAGGTCATGTTCATGTCCTATTTCATCGAACTGCCCGACCTCGACAGCGCCGGGCTCGGCAAGGTGTGGGACGGGCTCGATGTGGTGGCGAAGAGGGTCATCCAGGATGGCGCCTTCCATATCGCAGCGCCGATGGAGTTCCGCTTCATCAAGGCGGGCAATACAGCGATGGCCGGGACGTATTCCGACAAAGCGGGGGCAACCTTCGTCAACCTTGACCTGATCGCCTTTATCGAGCCGACACCCTCGAGCGAATATCCCGCCAAGCTGCTGCAGTTCTTTGCCGATGTGGAACGCGATTGGGTCGCGATGGGCGGCTTCCCGCATAACGGCAAGATGTACGGCTTTTATGATCCGAGTCAGCCGACCGGCACGCACACGACAGCCTTCAACGCGAATTTTCTGGCCGAACTGCGCAAGCGCCGGGGAGACCGCCTGAACGCGTTCAGCGCCTATCGCAAGGCGCAGGACCCGACCGGCCTGTTCTACAACGCTTATCTGCGCCAGCTTCTCGAAAGCTAGGCCGGCGCGCCAATCGCCCACCTGGCCTTGAGGGCAACTAGTTAACCGGCCAATACCCCGGCCTTCCGTAATAGTCGAAAAGTCGCTGTTCGAACTCGCGTGAGATGGGTTCCGCGTGGTTCCATTCCGGCGCGTTCTCTATTGTCTCGCGGGAAAGCGCCACAAAAACCTCCTTTGCCTCGAAGCTCATTCTTTCGATCCATTCCGACGAAAGAATGACCTTTTTTCCAGGCCACCAGCTCCGCAAAATCACGATATAACGCATGCGCCAAGCCTCATCATCGACGATGAAATCATCGACGTGGCCAATCTTCCCATCGGACGCGTGGATCGAATAGCCGATGATTTCACTTGTACTACGCAGATGCGGATCACCCCGCTCTTGGACGGACTCAACCTTTCGCGCCTCCTCCACGTCCTGTTCCTGCATCGCAACGGCTGCCGGCCCGGTCCCAAATGAAACCGCTTCAGCTCCGACCCAGTACGCAGGGTGCTTGTAGTAGCGATACCACTTCTCTTCAAACTGTCGCGATACCGGCTTGTCCGTTTCAATGGACGGGCTGTGTTCAATTTGCTCTTTGGTAAGATGGACGGCGATGTGTCTACTCTCCTCAGAAATCGTCCCCAACGAGCGTGGCAAGAGGAGCACCTTGCGCCCCGGGAGCCAGCCACCCGTGTCCACCACGACATAGCGCACAATCCAACTCCGGTCGTCGAAATAGAATTCTTTGACCTTGCCAATGTCGCCATCTTCCGCGGCAAGTCGGAAATTTTTGATGTCATGAAAGGCTCGCAGCATGACGGTTCCAAATCCGTAAGATAATTCGCAGAGCGCCGGCCGTACGGTCGCAAAAACAAGTGTGAAAATCGAAACGGAAAGACTCCGGCCGATCGTTCAAGGGCGTAACCCACTACGGGAGAATGCTACCGGAACCACTCCCTCCCACCCTTTCTCACTCGCTATGGGATGGCTGTGGAGCGTTTTGAGCAGCAAACTCTCCGGGGACATGCGTGGATTACCTGTCTTTTTCCCGGGCGCCGGATGGAATATCGTCGCTCATGCCGCTTGCCTTTCAATTGTTCGGTCCGGCTCATCTCGCGGCGCTCGCATTGATTGTGATTTTGCCCCTTGCGCTGGCTTTGGCTGTACGCCGTTGGCCCAGTTCCGGGCTTGACCGTGGCGTCGCCAACACCGCTGCCGCGGTGCTCATCCTGAACAAAATCGCCGTCCTGATCCTCTCGCACAAACAGGGTGCCCTCGATCTGCAAAACGCGCTTCCCATGCACCTCTGCGACTGGGCGACCATCGCAACGATTCTCGCGCTAGTCGGCCGCTGGCAGCTCCCGTACGAGATGGCTTACTTCTGGGGACTGGCGGGCACGCTGCAAGCGATTCTGACGCCCGACATCGAGGGCGATTTTTCCGATCTCGCCGTAATGCTGTTTTTCGTCGCGCACGGGGGCGTGATTGCATCCGTCCTCTACCTCACCCTCGGCCTGCGGATGCGGCCAAGACGCGGATCGGTCCTACGCATCTTCGCCTGGACACTCGTTTATGCCGTGGCGACCGGCGCGGTAAACGCGCTCGTTGGCGCCAACTACGGTTACCTCCGCGCAAAACCGGAACATCCGTCGCTCCTCGATCATCTTGGGCCATGGCCGATATACATTGCCAGTATGATGGTCCTTGCTTGCGCGCTCTTCTCTGTGCTCTACGGGCCGTTTCTCGTTGCGGATAAGATCAGGAAGCCGGGCGCTGGCGCTGCACCTTCCCCGTAGGATCTGCGTAGACCGTGATTTTTTCGCCCTTGTACGATGACGATGAAGCCTGCCAACCCCCTGTTGCGAATGTCGTGCATGGCACTGTTGGTTTACATTGGATTCGCCATTCTGCTCACCGTGCTTCAAGACCAATTCATTTACTTCCCCTCGCGAGCCTCGGAAAAACGGCTTTTGCACGAGGCTTCATCGACTGGCCTTGAACCTTGGCGCGATGCCGACGGTGCAATCATCGGCTGGAAAGGCGCCCAGCGGGGGGCACCGGCAGCAAATCGCATGATCGTATTTCACGGCAATGCAGGCTACGCGGTTCATCGGTCCTATTTCGTCAAAGGCTTCGAATCCATCGACGCGGGCAAAACCTGGGAAGTCCATCTCTTTGAATATCCCGGATACGGGGCACGTGCGGGGAAGCCGGGCGAGGCAGTTTTCAAGGACGCAGCGAATGCGGCGCTTCGCAACCTGCTTGGCGCGGGCAGACAGCCGGTTTTTCTCCTTGGCGAATCGATCGGGACGGGCGTGGCATGCCATGTCGCGAGCGAATTTCCGAACGAAGTGGCCGGGCTGGTCCTGGTGACGCCGTTCACCTCCCTACCCGACGTGGCCGCCCATCACTACCCGTTTCTCCCGGTTCGCATGCTGTTAAGTGAACGTTATGACAATGTCGCGGCACTCAAGAAGTATCACCGACCGATTGCCTTTCTGCTCGCCGGAAGGGATGAGGTGATTCCTGCAAAGTTCGGCCGCAGCCTCTACGACAGCTACGCAGGAGCGAAGCGTCTCTGGACTCAGGAGGACGCCACGCATAATGACCTCGACTATGATCCCCGTGCCGCGTGGTGGCGCGACGTGTCGGACTTTCTGCTCACTCGCGGCGCAGCCGCACCGGATTGAGGTGAATCGTAAATGGCAGAGGCGCACGGGCCTTCATTCACCATTCACAGCCCCTTTGGTTGTGGCTGCGCCGCGCGGACGCTGGGAATGTGCCAGTTCGCCGGATATTCTCCCCTACCCCCTATTTCGGCGCCCTTGCACTTCGCCTGTGCGTCTGGCGAACCTTTTGAAGTGGAATCGCTTCGAAATTAAGCGACCTCACCGCAACCTATTGTTCTGGCGGCGGCAAAGGCGGCGAAACCTGCCCTCAGAGCAGGTTCGGCTCTCGGCGCCTTTGCTGTGAACGACTCCACGGGCGAAGGCCGGGGAGTTATTCAAGCCGCCGGAAACAACCCGGGTCGAATCACTGAAAAGCTTTCACACCACAAACCAAAACTACTAACTTTAGCTAAAAGCCCAATCCGCATTTTCGAAGAAAGATTTACTAGTTTCGGGATAGAAACGAGGCTAAAGCGAAGCTGCTTTACTCTTGGTGCCTGTATCAGAGTCGGGCGCGGCCCCACTTGCCTTAGCCAATTCTTCTTCCAGAACCTGGATCGCGCCGCTGATGCGCAGCATGGTGCTGCGCAGATTATTGGCTTGGCCTTCAATCTCAGCCAACTTCTTCTGCCCGGCCTCGAATTCCGCTTTCAAATCCTGCAATCTGTTCGTCAGTTGTTCCTGCATATCATCCCTAAAAATTAGTGAAGCAACACCAACACCGTCCTGCCCTTGCCTTTATCAAGTGATCCCATAGCCGTGCCGATGATGGTTGACGAGCGCCCCGGTTCTCCTCCTCGGGTGATATCCGGGTAATTTCTTTAGCGATTCGTTCCATATTCCGACTCATAGACGTGCACGAATTTGGCACTACTCGGGGTTACCTCGCGATCGCACCATACTGTCGGAGGAGCGTGGCGACCATGGGAATTTTAGTTTTCTTGCCGCGAGGAATAACGAGGATAGTCGGTTTGGAGGGCGGCCAGCGTGCGAGCAGGCCTCGGGACAGCGTTGCGCGCTGGACCGAGGGCTTTTCGGGCACATTTGGGCTACCATGCTCGGAGGACGATTCAGGGGGATGGTCGTTTTTCAACATCTCAAGCGTACCGTATGGAGTTGCATATAGACTTGCCGGAACAGCTCCTGTAGGAACTTCAGGATACTGCCTCACACGCTGGCGTGCCTCCCACTGTTCGCGATGAGTACGTAGCGATCCGTGGCCGAGTAGATTCTGTATAGAGCCACCTCGTGATCAAGTACGAGCGCGCAGGCGATCCAGCGCGTGAAGAGTTCCGAAGCCGGTTATTTTCCGGAGAAAAAGCAAGAGGGGCGACGCCATTGCGAGCGCAACCCGAGGAACAACCGGCCGCTATTAGAATCGGCGGCGGGTGAGCTACGGCAAGCCATCTAACCGGCGACAACGTCGTATTCTTTTCTTTGACACGGACCCCACCCTTTCGATAAACAAAGCCCCTGACTACTCTGAGATTCGGGGTGGGCATTGTTCTTTGCCGCAGCTGAAAAAATCAGAATATGAGTAGTTACACCCCCCACAAACTGGACAGTCTGACTCTACGTTCCGGACCGTTATTCCTCTGCCCCCTTCTAAGCAGCGACCATGAGTAACGTCCTTCTGGTTCCGATGCACCTGGATGCCCTCTGTCTCAAAACTGATCTGTCCGTTGTCGAGGCAAAGGTCGATTTTTCCCGGATGCCCTACTGGGATGGGACACGCGAAATCAACCACGATGTCGCCAACATCAGTGAAGAACTCCTCGCTCGCCCCTTTGAAGACCGTGGGCTGCAGCTCAAGGCGGGTGTTCACCTCCATTGGGCGCTGCCGGATGCCCTAACCAAAGGCGTGATTGCGGAAAACTGCACGAGCTTCTCGGCTGTCCCCAACCGCTGGCTGGTCACCAGAAGCAGGCTAGATGAAGATGGGAAGGAGCGTCTGGAGCGCCAGTGGATTGTTGAGAGCGATTATCTCTATCCTGATGACGTAGGCGCGCTGTCAGGCAGTATCGCGATTCCTTTTCCTGCCGAGAAAGACCACCCGCCGTTCCGCTACCTGGGGCGCAAAATGTCTTTCAACGCCTGGACAGAAGCCACCGCAGAGGGCGCGACAGGGAAATATCTCGGCGCGTTGGGGTATCAACTGACGGCCCTTGGATATCAGCATAAAGCACTGCATACCATGGCGACGGCGCCAGGTCGCGGCTATGCTGAGCCCACTTTTGCGGCCTTTTACCCCAATTGTCAGAGTGTCTTCGGCTTTCATGATGCCGATCCCCCGGCAACGTTACGGGGCGTACAGTACGACGTCATGGGTTGGTACAGCGATCCCACCCAAGACTGTCTGCGAGCCATAGAAACTCTGATACAGGAGCGCGCAAAGATCACGAAGGAAGCCCTCACCCTCAAGGCAGCCCTCCAGGAAGTCTATCAATGGGACATGACGGCGGACGCCCAAGCGCATATCATTCCGGACTCAACGGTGTGTTATGCCCGCCTCACCATCGAGACGGGCACCCCGCCCTCTTGTGTACGTCAGGACAAACCCGTGACGATTGCGGTAGGGAATACGAGCACCCAGGCGCTGTCAGCCTATATGGCCCATACGCTGGCCCCAGCGCTGAAGATGAGCCCGTCACGTCTCGAGGAACAGTTGGAAGCGCTCCATCTCGCCTCGCGGTTAGGCGCCAGGAAATTGGACATCGGACCAAAATTCGAGGAAGCGCGACACGAACGAGGGTTTACGGCGGTGCCGGCCGGCACCCTATGGACCATTCGTCAGGTAAGCGCCAGCCCCCACCCCCCCGATGCCACCGGAGACACCCCGCAAGAAACGCTTCCCGACGAGCTGGCACACTCGCTGAACGCCCTGAATCTTGTGCAGATGGCCTATGACCAGGCCGGCCACGATCTGGAGTCGATGCAGAAGCAACTCTTTGCCGACTGGTATAAATACATGCTGTGTGCCTATCCTCCCGATGACACCAGGGATGATTATCCGGACATTGATGAGGTGCGCTATTTCATCGAAAAAAATGATCTCGTGCCGATCACGCGCCAACAGGGGAAACGCCAGGTGTTGCGATCGCAATGCCGGCGACTGCATGCACAGGTCGCGGCAAAGGTCCAAGAGTATCAGGAGCGGACGAAGAAACCCTATGCATTGCAACCACGCCCGGCACCCCGCTACTGGCGACCGCATGAACCCGTGCTGCTTATCGTGGATGAGGAGATACCGCCGACCACACGCCATGGGCAGGACGGGCGCTTGCATCCGGAGGGCTTGCTCACATGTCACGTGCAGTCCGTCAACGCCGCTGACATCAAAACACAGCTTGCTGCTCTCCGGGAGACCATAGGCACACTCCCGCTGAAGTTGGGAGAGGATGCCATCGGCTGGCACACCTGGACGGAGCAACCCTGGCATCCCTTTATCCTGGAATGGCGTGTGGAGCTAAGTCCCCTGGACGAGAAGAACAACCTGGACGCAAAGAAGCGAGCGTATGCCCCGGACTTCATTACCAGCAGTTATCAGTTGGAGGAAGACGCCGTCGACCTCGTTCTCAAGCCGGGCAAGGCGGCCGTCGAAAAGGCCGCGAGTACGTTCACCGGCAGCAGCCTGCTCACGCCACATGCCAAATTCCAGTTACAGAAGCAAATCAAAGCGTTTTTGGCCCGAACAGGACGACAGGATGATGACCCGGTCACGCAAGCGATCCAGAAAGTGTCCCAAAAGCTCGACAGCCCCAGCTTCCACGCGGTCGCGCAATCACTGAATGGCTTCAACGAAGCCCTGCTGATGCACAAGCAAACCTTGCAATTGCCCATTGCCGACCCCTTGGGGTTTGAGGAGGCGCAGGATTTTACCAAGGCAGTACACGATGCTGTAGGGCCAAGCAATCGCAGCGCCCCCCAACCGCAAAACGATTTCCACCCGATCCGCACCGGAGTCCTGAAGATTCATGCGCTACGTGTAGTCGATACCTTCGGCCGCGTGCAAAATCTGACCTTGCACGACGACAAGGTGATGGCCACCGAGATCATGACCACCCCCGCGAATCCGCATTTGGTCTTGTTGCCACCGCGTCTGGCGCAACCGGCTCGCCTCAACTTCCGCTGGCTGGCGGCAGACCGCGGGGCTACCTCAGCCGACGATGAGCCGGAGATGAATGCCCATCCGGCGACCACCCCAGTGTGTGGCTGGTTGCTGCCGAACAATCTCGACAACAGCCTGATGGTGTACGACAACACCGGTCAGGCATTAGGTTCCATAAGCGCGCGCGAGCGCAGATGGATACCGGCGCCGGGGACGTCGATCCTGCCGAATGCGCAGTGGAACGTGCACCTTAGGACGCTCGTCACCCATGTGCTCCGCATGCCCGACCCATTTTTAGAGGATTTTCTGACCGGCATCGAGGTCGCGCTCGAACGCATCGACCCGGAAAACTTCGCTCAACACGAGGCCCTGGCGCTGCTCATGGGCCGGCCGATGGCGGTCGTCCGCGCGGTGGTCAACCTGGAATTGCGCGGCCAACCAGCCATTAATCAGCACTGGAACGTGTTTCGGACCGATATGGAGCGCGATCTGCAAGGCGAACTGACACAGCCTGGCGGCGGGCGGAACCAACCGGCCCAACGAGAAACCGATGCTGTCGGCGGGGTACGCTTTCCCATCCGCCTCGGCGACGATCGGCAGTTAAATGATGGGCTGGTCGGTTATTGGAAAGAGCAGTGGTCCAAAGATAGTGAGACGTACTCGTATGAGAAGAACCGCTTCTATGTGCATGCGTGCGACAGTGCCGAGGTGTGCAAGATGGACCTCAGCAAACTGCCGCTAACCGCCAAGCAGAAGGACGATGTTGCTGATTTGTTGCGCCACGGACCGATGGTCAAGAAACACGACTTCGTGGCACGCCTTGCCGAGGGGGAGAGCATATGGACCTTGCTTTGTGAGAAGAATGTGATCCGCGAAGTCGAGCGCAACCGGTACATCCACTACGCCGCGGATACGCCCGACCTCGCCCAGGCCATTGCCGACCCGCCGCAAAAGCTCACGATGCTGGTGGACCCGCGCGGTGTCGTGCATGCGACATGTGGCATTCTGCCCACGAAAGCGCTTGGCATTCCGCCCGATCAATATGCCAAGGCTTTACAGACCCTAGCCATCACCTTTCTCTCCGCTCCCATCCTCACTGGCGTGGGGGATAAGGTGCGCCTGCCGGTGCCGACGGAACCGGGTTATGTCTGGTCCTGGCTTGAAAAGCAACAGGGCGCCTGGTCCGAAAGCGCGCCCATCGGGCCGATGCCACTGGAGGCCACGTTTGCCGAAGCCCAGGCGATACGGGAAGGCTGGTTGAAATTGACCAAAACACGGGAGGAAATATGAGTACTGAGTTAGTACTTCACCTGGAACTCAATGGCTTCGAAGTCATAGACAAGGAGGAAATCGTCAAGGATGTGTCTCGCAAGCACCACGTAGGGACAGTGCACGGGCGTGTTGATATCGTTGCGGATGATACGTTCGGTGCGTGTGCCAGCTTTGATGGGAACGCCAGTAATCATATAAGCATTCCCTCTGACAACTCCTTGAAGAACTCTGGCGATGTCACCGTTGAAGCGTGGGTGTACGTGAGCCAGGAGGCGTCTGGCTACTTCAGGGTCGTTGGCCGTGGGGGCTATCCGCAAGATTATAGCTTGTGGTGCGTCCAAGGCGGCGGGTGGTTATTTCAACGGTACGCGAGCATTCCACCTGGCAGTCCTCCTCCACCCACTGCTTCCGCTGCTGAGTGGCTTAACTGGACCATGAATCCTCAAGTCGTCAATGCGTCCTGCCAAATGGATTCGCCAACAAGGGCTTTGAATACCTGGTACCACCTGGCAGGTGTGATTGAAGGGACGAAGGGCTCGCTCTACCTTCACGACCTGCAGGGAAAATGCATTGGATACAAAGAAGTACACGATATGCCTTCGGGCCCGGCATTCGACACCGACGGGCCTCTCACGATCGGATATGGCCCCGGCCTGGACTTTCCTGCGCATACCGGCAGAATAGCCCACATCCGTGTCTATAACGGCGCCCGCTCCCAGGCGGAGATCGAACAGGGTATTGCCAGGGACCGCCTGGCGTTGGTGCCGTTCCGCAAAAGTCATCCGATTGATTTCCATCTGTACGACGATGACGACCAGGCGGTGCTGTACATCAGTGACGATCCGGCCGGGCACAACCTGCACCTGGAACTGCACAATACCTCGGCGCAGGTCATTCAATTGCACAACGGCCACGGCGCAGTAGCTTCGGAGGCCAATCACCATTTCGCCGTGCGCTTCCGTCCGGGCACGTTGTCCGACAGCACGCTCAAGGCGCTGGTCAACCCCCAGGAGCGGGGAAAAATCCTACAGCAGACCGAGCAATGGGAGGTATACTTCCCGCCCACACTGCCGGCAGCGAATGAGGCCGCCGCGCTGTACTTGCTCTATAAAGGACCGGCGAAAACCATCCAACCGGACGAGCGCCGCACGTTGACGCTGCAGCGAATGAGCGCCGCCCCGGGAAGCGGCGCGCGCGGCACGCAGGTGGAACTCCTGCCACATCAATTGACCGCTGCTGGCGGTGATGCCACACCGATTACCGGCAGCCGGACGCAATACGTACACATCACGAATCAACGCGGCCACAAGAACATCCCGTTGCATGTCTGGTTCGAGGGCGGCAACACTGTAGTGAATGATGGCGTCTCATCCACGCCCCTCACCTTGTGTATCGGAAATGCTTCCGCCGATAGGGACATCACCCTGGACGCGACATCGCAATTCCTGATCTCATTTGATGTGGGGGACGGAGCAGATGCAGCGTGGACAATGACACCGCATGAAAGCGAAGTGCACGTCAGGTATGAGCAGACAGAGCTACCATCAAAGCTTGCCGGGCAGGGCATAAGTAGACAATGGTCATTGAAGTTTCCTCTGGGGAAGGTCCTTCCGAAACGTGGTAGTGCAGGCACAGGACCTCTGAAAATTACGATAGAAGGCATTCGAACCTCCCCGCAGGCGTCCGGCCATGCGAATCTTTACGTGCAGTATGACCACATCCCTGGCTATCAGGACGGGCGGTTTATTCTGACGGTCGAAAAGAGCCCGCTCGTGTATGACAAAAAGGGAAACGTGGCCATTGGCAAGCCCATCCAGAAGGTGGACATCCCAAAGGTCGATGTCGCCGGTACCGTCGTTGCCGACAGGCTTTCCGTCTCCCGGGATAACGCACACCGCGGCGGGTTGTTTTTCGCCGGAGCGGGCGATTTCAATCATGCCCTCTACAACAATCACTCCAATCTGGATGGAGAAGGAACCTGGGATGGGGCGAAGTGGAATACATTCAAGGGGTTGAACATCCGGGTTGGAAATCGAAATGACAAACCATCAACCCTGCGATCGGCGCTTCTTATTGATGCCACAGGTCATGTCGGCATCGGGACGCCGACCCCCAAAAGCACCCTCTCCGTCGCCGGAGGGCTCGCGGTGGGGGCTACCTATGCTGAAACGAATGCCGCCCCAGCGAACAGCCTCATTGTGCAGGGTACCCTCGGCATCGGGACGCCGCAGCCGCAGGCAAAGCTGGAGATCGCCGGGGAGGCCACGGGGAACACCCCCTTGTTGATAGTCAGAAAAGGCGCGGCCAACTACCTGACCATATCCAATGATGGCAACGTCGGCATCGGGACGACAGACCCGAAGGCGGCTCTACAGATTGGGAATTTTGAGTCCGAGGATACATATCTCAAGGTTGCTGCTGGGCGCCTCCATCGAGCAGGCATCCAGTTCGAGTGCGGGCAACACAATGAATACTTCATTGAGTTTGAATCCGGGGGGCCATTCCGACCCGGGCTGCAATTCACCAAACATCGGCCCGACTACCCCAATGTGCCCAGGGTCGATTTTTTTCTGGATGGCGAGACCGGCAACGTCGGAATCGGGACACCACTGCCTGAGAAGAGGTTGGAGGTCCTCGCGGGCGAACTACGAGTGACGGCAAGACACAACAATCCAACCGCGGATATTGGAGCGTTTTACGACCCGCGTAAAGCCCGAGGGATCGGCATTGGCTATAACCAGATTGCATCGATTGGCAGTGATCTCAGTCAAGACATTCTCATGGTGCCGAAAGGACAAGGCATAGTACGTATAAAGGGACCTTTGGAGGTAAACGGAACTTTTCGGGTAAACGGCTTGCCAATATTCGACTATGGCAAGCGAATGAACCAGGATGAACAAAAAAAATACGCGCGAATGTTAAAGGAGCCAACTTACCAACCGGGCACCTTCATTTTGTTCGTCCGGGACGACAAAAGCGATGACATTTGCTGCCTGGTGAAGAAATCGCACAATGAAGTGCGTCTCCTAAGCTTTTACTGCTCCGGCAACGATAATATATGATTAGGGATCGAGCACAGGCAATGAAGTCAGGGCCAAAGCGGCGCTCAGCGCCTGACCCGAATGGCGCTAAGATAAGCGAGCTTTGGGAGGAAATTCCTCAGTGTGACGGATCGAAAACGGCCCTTATCTTAGCGCCATTCGCGCCTGACCCCATTGTGGTGAGGCACCTGTGTTATCTCAACGATAAGGATTAACTATGTACCACCCATTGGTCCATCTTTTAGATCTATGCACTTTCTCCTATCAATTGCATAGCCAGACGCTGATCTGGCCTATGGATCCTTATTATGATCAGTTGTCAGGAGAATCAGATAGTCTCCGAAACAGTTTCATGGCCAAGGTGCACCAGGTGGCTACTCCGTCCAACTACCCTGGATTGCGTGGTCCTAATAGCCTCAATAGTTCGCCGACATCGAACCGAGAACTGGATCCGATCATTTCCGATTATTCCCAAATCAACCCATGGCGCCCAAGTCTTACAAGACCTAACAGGGAAGTAGAAGGGTGGATTTTGTACAATACGCCTCGAGAGATTACTGACCGGATTAATAAAGTCTCTATGGTTCGCTATGATCCCGCATGGAACCCCTTACTCTACGAAATACAAGCTCCACGACCAGCATCAGTACCAGCAGGGAGAGACTTGTTGTACTGCTTTGAGGGAGGAACCGGAGGTATTCTACGAAACGATAAGGCACCAGCATGGAGCATGATGGGGTTGGTGTTAGCGAGGGAGGATGACACCGCCCCAGTCCCGCCTGCCCACCGCCCGTATGACTTATACATTGTATTTCGGGGAAGTCGCAGTGGTGACCCAAGGGCAATAACAGCATTGAGGACAGAACGCGGCAATCCCGACTGGGTAACGGACATGGACTTCGGATTCGGCAGTGGCATGGTCACAAATATTCCGGAAATTAGCGCGATAGGTAGTGTTAGTCCCGGGTTTGCGGCCAGCGTGCATACAATGCTGCCCACCATCATGGAATGTCTAGAGGGTATTCAGGCGGAAAAAAAGTACGCACCTAGGACGATTTATGTCACCGGGCATAGTCTGGGAGCGGCACTGGCGGTGCATTTTACCAGTTCAGTACTGCTGGGCACGACGTATGGTCATAATAGCATTCCAACGAGCATGCCAGCGAGTATCCAAAAGTGGCCATGGAGTACCATACAGTTGGTTCCGTTTGCCTTGCCTGTTGTTGGAGGCAAGACCTTTCAGCAGGCTTTTGACATAACGCTAGCAAGTCGCCGAGTCTATCTTACGGGGGACCCTGTCACGCAAACCACGAGACTGTATCCAGTGGGTATTGAGTATGAAATTATCCCGGAAGATTTCATGGATGTCTCAAGAAGAGGTCTAGCCGTTAGTGCTCTTCGTCATGAACCTTATAACATACGTTATTATTTAATCAAAGACTTACAGAAACTAGGATTTCTGCCTAAGCATTTGCCCGCCGGGCCTCTTACTCAGGAGCCCTGGAAAATCTTTAAAACTTTCAAGGATGTGTTAGCGGAACCATGGGATGGGAATGCGAATGGTCAGGTCAGTCAGATCCTTGGAATGAAGTTCAATGACCGACTTATACAATATTTAGACGTTCTTGAGGTCATTGGGAAGCGCGATAGCCAGAGACAATACATAAGCAAGCTGCGTATGGCGATCTTGAACGCCAACATCCAAGGGTTTGATCCGTCGATTCATCCTTTATATTACGAACCTAAGCAACTGTTCACATCTGAGCTCGCTCAATTTTTCGGTTTGTGCCTTTTTTTAACTCAGGCCACAAAGGAGACGTATGCAAAAATGGTTAAATTATTGACGATAATGCCATACAATGGCCTTCCATTGCAATAATGAGAACAAAGAAACTACAGTTCAAGCGTGCTATTGTTCTGTACCTATGGGTAAACATCCAGTTTGAGCACGATTCCTGGGAGCTGGTGCATGGATAGCGCGCATAACCATGTGGCGTACCAGTACGTGTGCAGGTGCGCATGAAGGACATCTCCTGCCAAAAGGCTACGCAATGACAGACACATTGTCGGACATCAAAGGTCGTATTGAGGCCGCCAAATCGTTGATTGTCAACGAGACGACTTTAGGTCAGAAGCAGTGGCAATTTTTCGCACAGATATTTCCTCTAGTGCCTCAGGAGCAAGGATTGAACTTGTCCAACTGCACCATTGTGTCTTCCACGGGTAACTCTTTGACTGTTACGGGCACCTTTGCACGGCTGTTTCCCCGGGAGAATGTGCTGGTAGACGTCTGCCTTTTTGATGCAGGAACAGCACGTCATGCCGTTATAAGGATTCCTCGACCCGAAGCCGACACTGCCTACGCCTATCTCAGTCAATACAGTGTCGATCCAGGTGAGCCAATCTCGCCTAAAGAGGTCGCCCCAACGACCAGTCTGGGAGCCTATGTTCAAGAGATCAGCTTCAGCTCAACCAGCAAAAGCATGGTTTTTTCCACGCTTGATTTCACCGCAACAGGGGCTACGCGAAGCTCTTATCCTCCTGCATGGCAGACGGATTTTCCCGTCGAGCACGTCGGCAAGGGGTTGAATTTTGGCGCGGAGATCAGCCTGGATGAGGACCTGGACGGGTTTGTGCACTCCAGGCTGGCTGGATTTGCTGGCGGTCGCTCGCTACACTGGTGCCTCATTCATGCTGACGAAGGTGCCTCCTTGGAGGAGGGCCCTTTGTTCAAGTGTACGAGGGCGATGACGGACAAACTCACCGTCGGACCATTGAGCCTCAACCTGCAGGGAATCAGCATCGTTCTGGCGCTGGCGCGGCCGCTTGGGGGGCGCATAGGGCCACGCATGCTTGTGGAGGGCACGGTGACAGTGGGCACCACAGCTCTGCAGGTAACGGCAGCGTTTAACTACTACTATTCAGAATTATCGCTGTCGTTTACAGACTTTCCTTCGTTAGGAGACCTTTTACCGCAAGTTGGCCTCAGCCTGGACTCGTTGCCGGTGCCGCTGTCCCAAATGCTCGACGTCAGGTTGTCCACGCTGACGATCGTAGCGGACCTGGATGATAAGTCCGTGGCTGCCATCAGCTTCGGCTTGAGCACAGCAAACGACATCGAGCTGATTAGGGACGTCATCTCTCTCAAGCCGACGTTAGAGATGCAGATTTATGCCCCCTTGGACGCAGCGTTGCGCTCTATTGAAGGCAGCCTGAAGGGCCAATGGACCTTTGAGGGCATAACCTTTACCACAGGACTTGCGTATCCCAGTCTGCACTTCTACGCCGGCATGGACCAGGGGCAACGGGTGAGTACGAAAAAGCTTGTACAACGCCTCTTTCCAGGCATCGACCTGCCAGAGCTGGCGTTCACGGCGATGGAGATCGAAGGCAATGTCCTGGAGAAGAGTTTTTGGGCGAGGATCGAGGCGGAGATCGGTGACAAGAATAAGAATGATAAGACGTGGGGATTTAGTGCCTCTGGTCTTAAAGAGATCAGGCTCGGGATGGTCTATGCCCAGCAGCAGATGACCCACTGCACCGTGGAATGCACGTTATCACTGGCGGGGGTGGGCCTCGTTCTCTCGGCGCAGTATGATGCCGGTCAGGATGGTTTGCAATTCGACGGCCGCACTGCGACAGCCATCGATATCACGTCGGTGATTCAAGATTTGGGGCGACTATTTGGTATCCCGAGCCCAGAAGTCCCTGCGATACTAAAAAGCTTCAAGATCGAGGCCCTGCACGTTTCCTTTAACACGCAGAGTAAAGATTTCACCTGCACCTGCGATGGGGACCTGACGATCGAGAAGACAGCCATCAAGGGTACGGTCACCCTTGATCTCACCCATCGACAAGACGGTTCTGTGTCCACGCACTTCAGCGGCCAGATTACGCTTGGTGATGGAGTACAATTCGCCCTCATTTTCGACACCGCCGGTAAGGACACACAGGCCCTTGCCACCTACCACAATCCGTATGGAAAACACCAAACGATACAGGATCTGATCGGACATGTTTCTGCTGATCTTGCCGCGGCAGTCCCGCCCAGCCTGGCGTTCACCTTACATGACGCCCTCCTGGGCTATGCCAAGTCTGGCAAGAATTCCAAGTGGCTGTTTGGGGTGGACATTGAGGGGGGGCTGAACCTTTCGGATGTGAAGCTACATGACTTCCCCCTGCTCAGTCAGTTCGCACCGTCCCCGGAGCAGACGCTCAAACTGGCGGTACAGGTGGTGGGGGCAAAGACGCCCTTTACCGTTGAGGAAGTCGTAGCGCTCAATGCCCTTAACCCTGGCGGGTTGCAATTGCCGCATAAAGCTATCGAGGGACTCGCCCTCGCCGCCTCATTGCGCCTGGGCCAGGAGAGCAGGCAGCTCAGCTTACCGATTGGTCTGAAAAAAAATGATCCACGGTCTGCTGCTGAGACGGATCCGTTGGTGCATTCCTCGGCGTCCGATACTACTGCCGCCACGTCCCATTCGGGCGCGCAGGCGGTGAGCGCCGATGGGGTGCAGTGGATGCTGATTCAAAAGTCCTTTGGTCCAGTCCATTTTGAGCGAGTCGGTATCGCCTACAGGGACAGCACGATCACGGGACTGTTGGATGCGGCCTTGTCGGTAGGCGGGCTGACCATTGCCCTCGA
>DATDAX010000077.1:0-10839 GCA_036525175.1 Terrimicrobiaceae bacterium
GATCGCGTCGGCCACGGCCTGCGGCTCGAATTTCGGCATGGGCACCACCGCGCAGCCGTGCGTCAGCGGGAAGATCACGCAGACCGTCGCCGCGAACGCGTGGAACATCGGCAGCACGCAGAGCAGCACGTCCTTGCCCGGCTCGAGGTGCAGCGCCTGGCGGATGCTCTCGATGTTCGACGCGAGGTTGCGGTGCGTCAGCATCGCGCCCTTTGGGTGCCCGGTCGTGCCGGAGGTGTAGAGAATGGCGGCCAGATCCTCGGCCGGGTTCAGCGCCGGCTGCGGGACCGGCCCGGAGGCCGCCAGCAAATCGGAAAACGGGATGTCCTGCAGCGGATTCTGGGCCCCGATGCAAACTTGGAGCGTGAGACTTGGGACCTGGGACTTGATCGCGTTGACGGCCTCCGCAAACGCCTCGAAGTAGACCAGCGCCTTCACGCCGGCATCCTTAAGGATGTAGGCGACCTCCTTCGGGTTCAGCAGCAGGTTCACGGGCACGACCGTCGCGCCCGTCTTTAGGATGCCGAAGTACGCGATCGCAAACGCGTCGCTGTTCACGCAGTAGAGCCCGACGCGGTCGCCCGGCGCGATGCCGCGCGCCGCGAGGCCGGCCGCAAACTGGTCGGTCGCCTGGCCGAACGCCGCGTGCGTTGTGGTGCGTCCCTGGAAGTGGATGGCGGGCAGAGTGCCGAACTGTGCGGCGCTCGCGCGGAGGAGGTCGACGAGTGAAGACATTGCGCAAGCATACCGGCCGCCGGAGGACCTGGCAATGCGGGGAGGTCGAGGATTTCCTGCGCAATCCGGAGCAACGGGGCGCATTGCGTAGTGCGGTCGTGATCTGCGACGAAGCAGGACTGAAGTCTGCCCGGCAGGGATCAGAGTTGCTCCGATTGGCGCAGAAGCAAGATTTGCGTGTGCTATTAGCGGGCGACGTGCGCCCGCATGTTTCGGTCGAGGCCGGTGGTTTTTTGCGTGTCGTTGAGGCGCACAGCAAACTCGGTCGCTGCCAAGTCGAAGAGATTCATCGGCAGACTCCCGATGCTACGGTGCTGCTGTCACGCAAATGGCTGCGACCAATGTCGCCAAGGTTTGGAAGCACTTGATCGACTCGATTGGATCAGGAAAGGACAGTCGAATTACCTGAAGGCGGCAGCGGACTTCTTGCGAGTCACGAATCAGGGGCGCAACCTTAAATCGCTGCCTGGCGGTCTCGTTCAATTCGCATCCGGGCGGCCGATGGTCGATTTAGTTGCGGCGAAGCGCTGCGCCAGGTCTATGGAGAGCTGCGTCCATGCTCTGGCACGGTTAACGATCGATTCGTTTTTAGGGTGAATTTCTGAAAGCACATCCAGCGCGGCGCGGCAATTTCCCTCGGGCAGTCTTTCGATTCAGGCGCGCCTTGTCGGGGGTGTGTACGATGCAACTGCGCTTCGAGAGGACAGGCGCTCCGCAGCAACGACGACGTGATCTGTCTACCCCCTTGGACCTTGTGCGATGTAACGACTTACCCGTGGCACCCAAAATGGGACACTAGTGGAGAATCACGGATTAGAAGTAGTCTCAAGCAAATCGTCATAATACTCTCGTAATCAGCGATATAGACGGTCGATTCCGACCCCCGCCTCTTTAAGGTATTATACCGTTAGTTATTAAGCATTTCCGCATCAGATAGCCTTTTGAGACTGCTAGAAGAATCGCCGAAAACTGGCTAAAAATCGACATTAGAGTCAATATTGTTGCATGATATTTGCGCAAGCACTTATAAGGGCAGTTCGTTCTGTGCAACTCGCCGAGATTCGATGAACCCCTTACAGAATATAGTAAATCATATTGAGTCGATTGAAGGCGACCAGTCCGTCCTGGGCAGTCCCGACGGAGTGTTGCTCGTGAGAAAATCGGTTGATGATGTGAGAAACAAAGTGCTTGAAATCGTGACCTCGATCAAGTCCAACAAGGAGCGCTTTGTCTCAAAAAAGGAGGCCGATATCGTCATTGTTCAGGGCCCTTACGGCTGCGATCTTACGATGGCCCCTGATCAGAAAACCAAAAGTGAAGCTCGAGATTTTACGATTGAAGTGCGCTTTTGGAAACGGAACGAGCTAACTCGGAAACCGGAGCCCATATCGTCGACCATCGAATGGTTCCCAAAGGCGACGGCCGAAAGGGAGATTCTTTGGACCAATGGCAACGGAGAGTTCCATACCGAAGACGAACTTGCTTCCATAATTGTCTCTTTGTATGCAGAGCAGATAGCGTCCCTGGTCCCGCGGCGACGCTAAAGCGCGCCCCCAAAAAAGCGGCGCTTGACATCCCCTCGCGCGTTCTACTCTCCTCGTCCCGTTCACTGCTCAGGAAAGCAAGCACTACCCGCTTACTAAAGCGTGCGGGTCACTCTCGACTCGAAGAAAGATTCCGTGAATGACCTTCGGCGTCTATTTTCGCACCTTGCAGGTCAAGCCATCTACGCGCCTGAAAGGTGGACAATGTTTCGCGCCCTCTTTGTCGAATCGACAAAGAACGAGTGACTAAATTAATAAAACTGCTCGGGGATTTCGCTGCAGTTTGAATAAGACATTGCCTCTTAGGTTCCGCAGATTCTGTCGATTCACTATGAGAGGCATTCCACCCACTCCGAGCGGCGGAATTAGGCGCGCCGACCTTCGTGCTGTCTGATCGTACATCTACGATCGCCATGAACAGTGTGTCCTTTAACTTCCGCTAACGGGCCACTTATAAATTCAGGACGTCTAAACTCAGGAAACGCCAGGGCTACGTGCCGGCTGCAACGCTTTCGCGTAGCGAACCGGCCGTTCTCTAATCGCGCCATATCCGACATACTCATCGTTTTAGCCGCAAGCCCTTGGGCACGAAGACGCGGTCTAATCCATCAAACAGAAGTTGCACGAGCAGGGCGAGCAAGGCGGCGGGAATTGCGCCCTGTAGAATTGTGGCGTGATCGTTCAAGTTGAGACCGCTGATGATCGGTTCGCCGAGTCCGCCGGCGCCGATCAGCGCGGCAAAGGTGGCCGAGCCAACATTGATGACGGCGCTCGTTTTGATTCCGGCGAGAATCGTGCGGGAAGCGATCGGCAGAAAAATCTTTCGAAGCTGCGTGCCTGATCTGAGGCCGAGAGCAGCGGCGGACTCGCGTAGTGGCAGAGGAATATCCTGCAGCCCTGCGGCAGTGTTCCGGATGATTGGCAAGAGGCTGTAGAGAAAGAGGGCGACGATAGCAGTGGCAGGGCTGATGCCCAGTCCCGGCACGGGTACGAGCAACGCGAGCAGCGCCAGCGCGGGAATCGTCTGTACCACGCTGGCCGAGCTCAAAATAAAATGGCCGAGCGCACCTGGGCGTGACGCAACAATGCCGAGCGGGATGCCGGCGACGATCGCCACGACAAGAGAGATCCCAACCAGCCTCAGATGCTGCGCGGTCCAGTGTGCGATCTTTCGCGCAGTCGCTGTTGCGCCGGCTCCAGCGGTACGGTCACCGAAATACAGGGCGGCCGCCTGCGCGTAATCTTTGGTGCGTTCGGCGTGCGCATTGAGGCCGGTCATTCGCTTTTCATCGATCGTGTGCTCGAGGTGCTTCAGCGCGGCGATCGCGCGCGGGTCGAGATCAAGCCGGTAGAGGAACACGGCCTGATATTGCGGAAAAAAGTACGCGTCATCTTCGAGCACAACAAGATCCTTCTCAGCGATCTTTGCGTCGGTCGAATAGGCGTCTTTTACATCAATCGAGTCATCGGCGAGGGCAGCATATCCGAGCGCGTGGTCGACTCCACGAACATTGCGCATTGCCAGCCCGTATTGCGCACTAAGCGGGTTCCAGCCATCTTGCCGCTCCAGGAATTCGTGCGTGAGGCCGAGGCGCAGGTCGGGATGACTTTTCAAGTCGCTAATGCGCCGTATCGCGAGTCGTTGCGCCGTGTCGCGCCGCATCACGAGTGTGTAGGTGTTGTTAAACCCGAGCTCGTCCGTTATCCCGATACCATAGCGCCTCAGCTCGTTCGCGATGCGCTCCGGCGTTAACCGCTCTCTGGTATGGAGAATCTCCTCGGTGATCGTGCCGGTGTATTCGGGGTATACGCTGATCGCCCGGCCTTTGAGCGCTTCCCATAAAATGATCGTGCCACCCATACCTTGCCGGTGCTCGGCAGCCAAGCCTGCACCGCGCAGCACCCTGGTCGCGATTTCGCCTAGCACATACGACTCGGTAAAGCGTTTCGAGCCGATGTTGATTTCCGCAGCTATGCCATGTGCTGCCGCGAAAATCAGCAGAGCAGCAGCCGTTTTCATACCGCAGACAAGCTGCGCTGAGCGTTGATAAATTCGGAGACGAAGGCCGATGCGGGACGGGTGCGGAGATCGTCCAAGCGACCTTGCTGCGCGATTTTACCTTCGTTCATCAATACAAGCGTGTCGCCAAGGAAGGCGGCTTCGACAAGATCGTGCGTGACGAGAACGATCGTCTGCGCGAGCCGAGCAAAAATGTCTTTGAGATCGCGTTGAAGACGGGCACGCACGAGCGGATCAAGAGCGCCGAGCGGCTCATCCAGCAAGAGCAACTCGGGCTTGAGCATCAGCGCACGCATCAGACTGACACGCTGCCGCTGTCCACCAGAGAGCTCGACCGGGTAGCGGTCGAGGTTTTGGGATGCGAAACGCGTGAGCTCGCAGAGTTCCCGCAATCTCGTTTCGATCTCAGAGGCGGTCGACCGAAGATATTGCGCCATAAGCGTAATGTTTTCGCGCGCGGTAAGGTGCGGAAATAAACCGCCGTCCTGAATCACATAGCCGATGCGACGCCGCAGTTCCAGGAGACCTGCGCGACTCACTTTCCGCCCAGCGACTTCGACATCGCCGCTAGTCGGTTCAAGCAAACCGATGATCAAGCGCAACACTGTTGATTTTCCGCAGCCGCTAGGGCCAATGAGGACTGTGGTCTGCCGCACCGCGATTTCGAGATCGATATCAACGAGGGCCGGCGCGCCCTCACCAAAATGCTTTGAGACCGCCCGAAACGTGATCATACCGTGACGAGCGCGTCGAGAAACGCGTGCTCCTCATTCACCCACTGGCCTGCAAGCCGAAAGCCGGTCTTCTCAACGAGCTCGCGAAAAGCGGCCACAGTGTATTTATGTGAGCTCTCGGTCCAGATGGTTTCCCCGGCGATGAACGGCACGTCAAGTTTCAGGGCAGAAATGTGTACGGTTTGATCCAGCAAACTGACCAAATGCATCTCCATTCGGTTCGCATCGGCATTCCAAAGTGCGCGGTGGTCGAACGCGAGCAGGTCGAAGTTCGCGCGCAGCTCGCGATTGACTCGCAGCAGAATATTTTTATTGAAAGCGGCGGTCACGCGAAGCGGATCGTCGTAGGCGGCTAGCAATTTTGGCTCCGCTTTCACCAGATCAACACCGAGCAGAAGGGCATCGCCAGGCGCTAACGAGTGGTGGACGACACGCAAAAAATCGGCCGCTTCCTGTAACGTGAAATTTCCGATGTTGGAGCCGAGAAACAATATGAGGCGCCTGCATCTCGTTTTGGGAAGAGCCGCCAGACCACCCGCGAATTCTGCCTCGCAAATCGAAACCTCGACATCGTAGGATTGGCGCAACCGCGTGCGTGCGCTTGCGAGCGCGGCCGCAGAGACGTCGATGAGATGAACACGCGCGGCGGGGCAATGCTGCAGGATCAACGAGAGCTTTTCGCCGTTGCCAGGACCGAGCTCAACCAGCTCGAGCGGTGCGCCTGCTGCCTCGATGATCTCGCGCCCGTGCGCTCGCAACAATGCCGCCTCAGCGCGTGTAATCGTATATTCTGGCAGCCACATGATGGCATCGAACAACGCCGAGCCGAGCGCGTCGTAGAAGAAAGCGGGCTGAAGCCGCTTTGGGCGAGCGACCAATCCCGCAAGCACCATTTCCGCGAACGCCTTGTCAGAAATCGCGGGCGCAGCGGAAGGCGGTATAGGCATAGCGATAGTGATCCTGAAACCAGTTGCGGAAACTCCTGCGCACCAAGGCCGCGGGAGTAACCGGAGAGGCCCCTTTTAGAACGAAATGCAGTCCGTCGAAAAAATCCGCCGAATATCCTGGGTAATGCGCGAAGGGCTTGAACCCAGGAAAGCCGGCGAAGGGCGTGCTCGTCCATTCCCAACCGTTGCCTGCCAGCTGCAAAAATTCGCCATTGCGCCCGGACACCTGCGTGGGATTCCATGCGACAAAGTCGAAGTTGTCGCGTTCGGGCTTCGGCGCTTCTGCACCTTCGAATGCGCGATGCCACTCCGATTCGCTCGGAAGCCGGCAACCGCACCAGCGCGTAAAAGCGAGCGCCTCGATGTGACTGACATAGACGGGCCATTCGAGGGGAAGCGCCATCGATTCGAATAAGCCTTCGTAAAACCACTCGCCATCGCGGTGGCGCCAGAACGGCGGCGCCTTGATCTTTGACGCCCGGATGAATTTCCATCCTGCTTCGGTCCAGAGCCTTTCATCGTCGTAACCGCCGCCTTGGACGAACTTGAGGAAGTCGCAATTGCTGGTTTTGCGTGAGGCGATCTCAAACGCCGCGACCTCCGCTCGCATCTGCGGAAACTCATTGTCCCAACCGAAGGGCACCTCGTTGGGATCCGCGCCGAGCTCCGCGATGCCGGCTTCAATTTGGATCCACGATGCGGATGACAGATTCTTCCCGTGCTCGCTCCGTACGTTGGCGGGCTTTCGTTTGAGCTCATACGGCACGCGATGAATCAAATACATCAACGTTTCCTGGTGCATCTCCTCGTGTTCGACTGCGGTGTGCAGATAGATTGGATCGATCTCCCACTCGAACGCGCGCGTCATTTCGTTGTCCACTCCCGCAATGTAATCCGCGACGCGTGGGCGCTCAGGCCATTGCCGGATCGTGAGCTTGTCTGCCGCTGACGTACCCAGCGGGTCAATCCCGCGTGCGAACAGCTTAGTCAACTCGGGTTGTGGATCGTTTTTGGCGAAACCGCTTTGGAGCAGCATGCCAAAGTTGAAAGAAGCTAGATGCCCTTCATAGAAGCGAAGAGGATGTCGCAACGGAATCGGCCGCATGTCGAACGCTTCCGGTGTGATCAAGTCGAAAATCTGCCGCGTGCGTCTGCGCACATTCCCATATCGCTCGTGAAGCGCTTGCATGCTATCTCTGTAGCACTCAAGCAGATTGCCTGTCAGCCGTTTTAAGCGCTCTCCAGCGGTGCTGTCGCCGGGAATACAACTCAACAACCCGTCGCCATGGTCATTGGCGCGTCCAGCGCCCGCTTCTTCTACATGACGCAGCAGGTGATTCCGCAGATGAAAAAGCAAAATTCGGGGGATGTGGTAAACATCGGCGGTCCTCGCAGATCAACCCAGCGGCGGCGCGTCTGCACTTTTGGCGGGTGCTGTCGGGAGTCACCGATGCGGCTGAGCTAATCCTTCGATGGAGTTCCGCGTCTCTTCTGCGGAGGTGGATCACGCCGAAGATAAAAATGGCGTTTTCCTAGCGAATCGGACAGCGTTTGGGTTCAGCCCCAGAGAGGATCTGTTTATGACTCATGTATACGATGCCATTATTTTGGGGACAGGCCAGGCCGGTCCGTCGTTGGCCGACCGTCTGACTAGAGCTGGAATGAAGGTTGCCATTGTCGAGCGCAAGCTGTTTGGCGGCACTTGTGTTAACACCGGCTGCACACCGACAAAAACACTGGTGGCCAGCGCATACGTCGCATATCAGGCGCGTCGCGCTGCTGATTTCGGAGTTACGATCGATGGCCGGTTGGGAGTGGACATGAAGAAAGTGAAGGCTCGAAAAGATGCCGTATCGGGCCGGTCTCGAAAAGGCGTAGAATCGTGGCTTAAGGAGATGGAGAACTGCACGGTCTACCATGGCCACGCCCAGTTCGAATCTCCCACCGAGGTCAGTGTAGCCAGGACGCAATTAACCGCGAAGCGCATTTTCATCAATGTGGGAGGGCGCTTCCGAACACCTGCGATGCCCGGCCTTGACCAGGTTAACTACCTTACCAACAGCTCGATGATGGAAATCGATTTTCTTCCCCGGCACTTGGTGATTGTGGGCGGGAGTTATGTGGGACTTGAGTTCGCGCAAATGTATCGGCGTTTTGGCAGCGAAGTCACAATCATTGAAATGGGTCCGCGCTTGATCCAACGCGAAGATGAAGATGTCTCCGCCGCAGTCAGGGAAATATTGGAACGCGAAGGCATCAACGTCCGGCTTGACGCGAAATGTCTAGCTGCCCGCAAAGAGGGGGACGAGATCACAGTGACTGTTGATTGCACCAGTGGCAGCCCGGAGGTCAGTGGGTCCCATCTTTTACTTGCCGTAGGACGCCGGCCGAATACCGACGACCTTGGGCTGGATAAGGCCGGCGTCTCGGTTGATCAACATGGCTTTATCGAGGTCGATGACCAGTTGCGCACCAATGTGCCGGGGATCTGGGCCATGGGCGACTGTAACGGGAAAGGCGCTTTCACTCACACCGCCTACAACGATTACGAAATCGTTGCTGCGAACCTTCTGGATAACGATCCTCGACGATTGAGCGACCGCATACCCGCCTACGCGTTATACGTTGACCCTCCTCTGGGGCGAGCGGGTATGACGGAAGCGGATGTTCGGAGGACAGGCAAGCCTGCTTTGGTGGGAAAACGGCCGATGACGCGGGTAAGTCGGGCGATTGAAAAGGGCGAAACTCAGGGATTCATGAAGATCGTAATCGATGCGGATACAAAACAGATTTTGGGCGCTGCAATTTTAGGCACTGGTGGGGACGAAGTCGTTCACTCGATCCTGGATATTATGTATGCCAAAGCGCCTTACACTGTAATTCAGCGGGCGGTACACATCCATCCGACCGTTTCCGAACTCATCCCAACGATGCTCGGCGAACTGCAACCGCTCGCCAATGATTAAAGATGCAAACGGTGGCCCTCCCCATCGATACCGAAGACATTGCCTGCGGGCGGATCACTCCGTTCTCGCGCACCTTCTCATGACGCGCATCGCGTCAGCCCATGCCGGATAAAATTCGTTTCCGGGCAACGCTCAAACGCGCCGTTGGAAATGCGCCAAATCAACGGGGACCGGCATTTCCGAGCTTCTCCATATAGAGAGCTGCGGCCGTGGCTGCATCCTCCGGGGTACTTCCGTGCTGGCGAGCGTGGATATAGGGAGCGTACCAGTCCCACCAGTTGTGCTTGGGATGCGTCTTCTCGTAGGGGCCGTGGTGCTCCGCCGTTTCGCGGAGGAGCTCTGCAAGGGTCGCGACGTCCATGGCTCGTGCTCGCTTCTACTTCCATTCGCGGCCGGGAAGGCGCGCCGTGATCTCCTGGAGCAGCCACCGGTTCCCGTCTGGATCCTCAAACGAGGCAAACGAGAAGTAGGAACGACCTTCCGGGTCGCGCCCAGCGACGCGCGGATTCTCCACAGCGTTGTTGAAGGGACCGCCAGGGTAGTGGAAGACCTCGCTGACGTTGACGCCGCGGGCGATCAAGTCGTTGCGAGCGGCGTCGACGTCGTCCACGGCGAGGACGAGGTCCGCCGAGCCAGGCCTGGCCGACGTGACTCCCTTGCCGAAGATGATCGACGCCTCCGAACGAGGAGGAGTGAATTGTATACCCCGAAAGTTTTCATTCACGATGTCGATATCTAATCGGAACCCCAGTTTCTCGTAGAATGCTTTGGCGCGATCGACGTCGGAAACCGGGACGATTACCACTTCTAGTTTCATGTTCATGATTGCTGCTCCTTTTTTTTGTTCTCGGTTCTGAACTCCATTGCTGGCGCTCAAGGTGCGTAGCGGGTGAAGACAAAGTCGCGAGCTCTGGGGTTTGTGGGAGGCAAAGCAGGTTTTTGTGTACTGCCTCATCCGCGGGCTTGCCATCGTTGAATTGAGCGAATCCCCAGCCGCCGGTCAACGCGTATTTCCTTGAGTGCTTGACCAAAAAGCTGAACTCCGCTCTTCGGGGGCCCGGCCACAAAAGATTGGGAATGGCGGCTGGCAAGTGGTGTTTCCTGTTTGTGGATTTGCTTTTTTGTTCAAGATCGCCGACCGCCGAACTCATCCGCATGAAGCGACGCAAATTCCCGGACGCTCATCGCGGGCCGGCCGGTCACCCGCTGCACGCCTTCCGCCAGCCGGTCGTACCGACCCGCCCGGTGCAACTCGCCCATTGTCACGACGTGACGGGTAAGGTGCTCAGCTAATCCAAGCCTTGTTAGCTCCCGTTCCCAATTCTCGGCGGGACTTTCAGAGTAGGTGATCTCACGGTTCAGCTCGTCCGAGAACTCTCGCGCAATCCCATTCATGTCCTGCGACCGCGGACCAGTGAGTTCGTATAACCGACCGAGGTGCGGCGCAGGATCGGCGAGGACGGCAGCGACTACCCGAGCGACATCAGCCGCGGCAACCGGAGACGTCTTGCCCCGCCCGAACGGCAGTTCGATGCGGCCTCGGTCGCGGACGCTCGGAGCAGCGAGGGGTAAAAAGCTCTCCAGAAACATCGTCGGACGAATGGTGACGACCGGTAGGCCTGACCAAGTGAGCACCTGCTCACCAAGCCAATGCTGCCGCTGCTGAGGGCTCGGGGTGGTGTTCTGGATGCTCATCTGGGAGACCGTCATTTGCGACATGTTCACTAATGCGTTCACCCCGACTTCTCGGGCAACCGCCGCCATCGTCACGGTCGCTTCCAGGTAACCGGCAGATACGGACATGCCGAAGTAGATGCGCCGGCAGCCGTTGACAACCCGATAGACATCGGCCGGTTCGAGTAGGTCTCCGACGACCACCTCAGCGCCAGCGGC
>DATDAX010000078.1:0-5147 GCA_036525175.1 Terrimicrobiaceae bacterium
TCGGCAAGCTAGTAGAAGCAGGAGGTTGCGCCAACTCCGGCGGCGCATCGGTCTGAGCAGAGGCCTGTAGCACTGCCATCGCCAGAGCCGGAATCAGGCAGAGACGCTTCATCTGAATCGCAACAGGTACTTGATCTGCCCGCGGAAATTGCCGCCAACACCCAGCCCGCCGACAAGGACGAATTGATCTGACAGCGGAATGCTCAGGGATGCAGTCTGCTTGCCCGTTCTCGGATCGATTGCTCCAAGATCGAGCTGAACTCGGCTAAGAAACGAATCGCTAGCCGCCGGAGGCTTGTTCCGACGGAAAACGCTGCGATAGATTTTTTGAAGGAGAAGGATGGCGGCGCGCCCGGCGAGCACGTTCGGATCGCTGGAAAGCTCCCGAGTGGTCGATCCGGTGGCAATCAGGGAAACGATTTCCATCTGTGGCAATGGTGGATCGCTGGTGAAGACTGCTTCGGGGTTTGTTAGCGGCCCGGTGATTGCGACGTTTATACGATAGTCGCGAATGGTGGACGTGCCCCGCAAATCGAAACGGGGCATGAACGGATCGGTTCGTTGGAAATAGATGATGCTTGAATCGATCTGAAGCTGGCTGAAGGGCAGCGTCGCTGTAAGTTTTTCAACGTAGAGGGTTCCATCCAGCCATGGCTCAAGACCCGTTCCCCCGAAAGTGAGATTCCCGGTGATGCGACCGTTGGCGAGGTTGCTTTGAATGCGAAAGGGATCTGCCGTTCGGATGGCGACATCGAACTTCCAATCACGCAGAGGCGGATCGGGAAAGCTGATCAGGAGAGGCTGCAAAGGAGGCTGTGGAGCGGGGCGCCCGGGCAGGCCGATGGGAAGGATATCAATGTCCTTAAAGAACCCGCTTCTCGTGACAAAGAGATTTCCTGTAACGCTTGCCGCATTCAGAGGCCCGCTTAATCGTAGATCGGCCGAAGCACGCACCCTGATCAGATCGTTCTGAACGATGAGGGCGTTACGACCATTCAGGCGAATGTCCAAAACCGGATTGTTGAGGGGCGTCAGGCTGATGCTTCCTCCGGCGCTGACCGATCCGCCGCCGAGTCCCACGTCCAGGCGATCTATTGTCACCCGATCGCGCGTGAAGTTGATCCGAATCGTTGAATTCGCAATTGGAGGTACAATCGGGTCGGCTAAACGCAAAGCTGAGAGATCTGCAGAGATCGCGCCGGAGAGATTCGGCTGCGCGATACTCCCGCCAACGCTCACATCGATGGCGGCCGTGCCCCGGCTTTGGCGGATCGCCGGAATGAGAGTGCTCAGGAACGCCAGTGAAGAGCGGGGCATCGCCACATGGAGCTCGATGGGCGTTTGAGGATCGATCTGCCCCGTGTTCTTGAAGGCGACAATGTCAAAAGGGAGGTTGCCAGAAATTCGCAGAGGCTGGATGAGCTTTTGCTGAATCGAACCTTCAAGAGTCAATCTGTCGCCGCGGGATTCGAGATCAAGCGAAACATTGGCAGGATCGAGCTGCGTGGCGTCCGCAGAGCGAATCCCCGTTGCGCGAAGGACTGCCTTCGCGACAAGCTCGTCAAGCGTTCCCTCGGCGTTGACGTCGAGATTGACCGTGCCCATGACTGCCTTGGCTTCGCCCAGCTGGTTAAAGAGGGTGCGAAGGTCGAGGTCCTTCGTTCGCAATGCAAGCTTGAGCGGCTCGTTGTCGGGAACCAGCCGATTCGGTTGTTTCAACTCGGAGAGATGCAGAGGAATGTCCGCAGAGCCCTCGATAAGCGTAAGCTTCTTCTGCCGGATCGTAAGATTATAGAGGCTTAACCGATTTTCCTTCCAAAAAAGCGAAAGCATCGCCTCTCCATATTTCCCGGCCGTTGCTCGTAAATCGGGCACGTTGATGAATTGAGGTGAATAGGAGGAGGAGGCGTGCGCGGTAACATCTTTCAGATCGCCAAATTGCCCTTTGGTCAGATCGATAGTCGCATCGCCAGTATGCTGGGGGGCGCGCAGATCGCCATTGCCTTTCCAAGCGATCGTCAGAGATCCTCCCAGAGCAGGCGCGATTGCTTCCTGCTCCAGTAGCGGCTGGAAGATCGAGAGATCGGCCAGCCGAACATTCAACGAGCCGCTATAGTCGAATGGATCGGCGAGACGGATATTCGCGTCGCCGCGGATCGAATTCCTCTCATCGAAGATGACATCAAACTTCGAGAGTCGAGCCTGACTCTCAGATGCCTCGATGCGCCCGTCTATACTGCGCACAGTCACTCCCTGTATCTCAATGCCGCGGCCCTCTATCACGAAATCGCCGCTGTAAGTCCGATCTTTCGCGCTTCCCTTTCCCGCAATCCTTAGAGTTCCCTTGAGGTTCGCTCCGCTGTCCGCCACAACAAAAGCACTTAACTCCGGTGCATCGACACTCAGGTCGAAGTCAAGCGGCTGGCGATCCCAAGATTGGAGATCGGCGGGGAGTGTGTAATTCGCGTGGAGGCTTGCGCGATTAGCCCCTTTTTCGAGCGTAAGATGCCCAAGTTGCACTTCCGCCTCCCGGCTCGAGAGAGCGAGATTCAAGGAATCGATAACATAATTTTGAAGGCGAAGGCTCTTGACGTTTCCTTCCAGTAGGCTGCTGAGGCCTTCAAAAACGGGCGCATCCGGTTTCGCTGCGAGGTCCTTTTCCAGGCTCAAACGAAGATGGGTCTCCGTCAGTTCGGCCCCGGAAAATGCCAAGCTGGACGAGTCGACGGTTGTTTGGGAAGAGAGCTTCTTGTTCGCTAGCCGAAAGTCTGTGTTCGCCGTCAGATCCCCAATCATGTCCACTGGGAGCCTGAGAGCCACGAGATCGGGAGTGAAGATCTGCAACCTGCCAGTGGCGGAAACCTTGTCAAAGTCGTCTAGAGTTTCTGGCAAAGTCGAGTTCGCATCGATGTCGACGCGATTCTCCTGATCAAGACGATTGACCAGCTTGACCCTGGCGCCCTTCTCACCAAGATCGACGCGGAGTGTCATATCGCCAAGTGGCTGCTGATCGTACGCGGCACCTGAGAAGAGGACATCACAATGCCCGGACCATCCGGATGGCTTTCCGGGCTCGCCCTCGAATGTCAACGCCAGCCGATCGAGGTTGCCTTGTATAGGTACGGAGAGGCCCAAATACTTCCAAATCCTGTCGAGGGACAGCCCCGAGCTGTCCGCCTTGACATTAAGCCGGTTGCTGGCATTGAGGTCGGAAATATGGGCGGTGAGTGCGGTGGGCGCATCAAAAAGCGTACCATCCAAGGAAAGATCGAGTTCGGCCTCGTCAAGTTTTGAAGCATCCAGATTGAGCTTGCGCAGTGAAATTTCGGACCCCATCGCAAGATCCGTAAGCATCAAGTTGCGGTCACGAAACGTTGTGCCAGCGGAAATGTCAGTCCAGCGACGCACTCCGGGAATATCCAGCGTCTGAATCTTCAAGACGCCTGGACGATCCGGCAGCAGGCTTAGAAAAAGTCCGGCGAGTTCGGTATCGCCATTCGGGCCGTGGGCGGTGAAGTTGAGATTCTCGAGGTTGAGCAGATCGGGGAATAAGGCCGGAAACTTGAATTGCTGCGGCTTTCTCTCCTTATCCGCCGGCAAAGGCTCACCCGGGGTTACTTCGACATAGACGTTGCGCACGTCGACCAGCTTGAGGAGACCTGGTAACCCGTAGCGGATCAATCCGATCAGGCTATAACGCAAATTGAGAGTTCCGATCTCCAGACGTTGAATAGGACCCTGCTCCGTCGGATTTCCGCGCAAATTTGAAATGCTGAGCGTGGTAAAGATTGAACCGCTCACATCGTACGAAAGGGCGAGATGCTGCTGTTTTGCTGCGCGAACAACAAAGTAGCGCGTGGCTTCAAAGAAGAGGGGTCTGTGGAAGATCGCCAGGAGCACGACTATGACCAGAAGCCCGATACCGATTCGTCTAAGCCATCGACGCGGAGGCTTCGGCGTTTCACTGGTCGCGCTCATTTGGTCCGCATTGAAGCAGGGAGGTGTGCGAAATCACAGATCGGCGGTTTGTGCTGCATAAGTGCCTAGAGCAAATGCCACGGGCGTAGTGCCATTCTTATCGCGTTCCGTCAAAACTTCTCCGCGGGTTCGCCGAAATGGATCAACAATAAAAGACCGACGCGACGGTCGGAATTCTATTTAGTCTCTGGTCCCGGGCTGCTCTCACGTGCAGCCACGGAGCAGGAAAAACAGGAGCAGGACCGGAATGGGAATTCCCAGGAGCCAAAGAAAGATCCAACCCAATTTCCCGCTTTGGGCGGCGCGTTTGCTGAGATACTTCATGCTCAAGAATCGCCATGGAGGGTGTAATTGCGCGTATCATGTCAACTAAACGCCAAGGCCTCTCGAACCGTCGCTTTCAAGTCAGGGCGCGCTCTTCCCGCTCTGCAGCCTCCCAGAAGTCGAAAGCGGCAGCATACGAGGCTGATGTCAGCAGCAGCGTCTCGTGATCTCCGTCCGCCTCCACGCGGCCATGCCGGAGAAATAGGATCCGCCTGGCTCTGCGCAAGAGGGCAATGCGGTGGGTGACGACCAGTGTGGTGCGCAAGGCGCTTAGTTCCTCCAGAGACGCCTGGATCAATGCTTCTGTTTCCGGCTCCACCGATGAGGTTGGTTCATCAAGAATCAAGATGCGCGGATCATGGAGAAAGGCGCGTGCAATGGAGAGTCGTTGCTTCTGCCCGCCCGACAACTTCACGCCGCGCTCCCCTACCACCGTGTCGTAGCCTTCCGGCAATTGTGAGATGAACGTGTGCGCACGCGCCCTTCGCGCGGCCGCCTGAACTTCGTCGAATGCCGCCTCGGGTCGTGCGTAGCTGAGGTTCTGTCGAATGGTCGCGTTAAAGAGATACGTCTCCTGCAAAACCATCCCGATCTCGGCTCGAAGAGAATCAAGTGTCACTTTCCGTATGTCCTGGCCATCAATGAGAATTGTACCCGCCGAAGGATCGAAAAATCTCGGCAGCAGGTTGACCAATGTCGTTTTGCCTGCGCCACTGGTCCCTGCAATTGCGACGAGCTCACCGGGCGCAACTCGAAAGCTGATTCCATCCAGCACCGGAGGACCCGACTTGTAGCGAAATTTGACCTCTTTGAACTCGAGTTCGCCCGCGCCAGCCTTGAGAGTG
>DATDAX010000079.1:0-6263 GCA_036525175.1 Terrimicrobiaceae bacterium
GTCCCAAACGCGCAATCGATCACGTCGGAACGTTCGAGCAATCGGTGCGCGAGCCTCTCGTAGGCGGCGTCGGTCTCCTCTTTGTTCTCGTAAACCGGAGACGGCCAGCGCCGTTGGCGTGCCATGATCGTCTCGGTGTCCCAATAGGCCCCCTTGACGAGACGCACGGTGACGCGGGTGTGTCTTGCCGCCGACCATTCGATCAAGCGCTCAAGATCTTCCGGTGTATCACGCAGGTAGGCCTGCATCGCGATTCCGACATGGGGATAGTCCCGGAACTCCTCCTCATCCAATAGCGACCTAAACAAGCTGAGGGTGAGATCCTTCAGCGAATGCATCTCCATGTCCAAATTGATGAACACATGTCGGGCCTTCGCCATCCGAAGGAGTGGCCGAAGCCGTTTGCCAAGTTCCTCGATGCTGTATTGAGGGGCCTCTGGCTTGATCTGGGAGAACAGGGCCGAGATCTTTACGGAAATATTGACGGCGGGGATTGGCCCTCGGTCGTTGCTATCAAGGTCCTGAACTTTCGGCCATGCGGCCGCGGCATTGGCGAGCGCCTCGATCAACTCGAGATAGCGTGCCGCATATGTCTCGGCTTCGCGCTCGCTCAACACGGCCTCGCCGAGCAGGTCCACCGTGAATGCTGTTGAGCGGTCGCGCATAGCCCGCAGATACGGAATCGCTTCATTGGGGTTTCGAGCGAGGATAAATGCCCGCGCCATTCGTGCCACGACTCGCCGTGTGGGTGGTCCAGTCAAAAGCGGCACCTGTCGACCCAATCCAAGCACCCGGCGCATGGCCGGCGGCAATGCGTCCGAATCATCGCCAAGGTATTCCGCGACGTGACGCGCGACTTCGGTGTTCGAGCCAAGCACAGGGAGAACATCCACCAGGCGGAAGAGCTGCATCTTCAACGCCTCTCTTTGCATCGACCACTCCAAGAGGTGTCCGGTCAGGTTCGAGTGGGAAAAGAGTCTGGGCTTCGCTCCGGCCATCCGGGCGAAAATTTCGCGACCAATCGCTTCGATCTCAGATTGCATCCTTATCCGTCTTGCTGCCTTTTCCCTACGACGCGGAACACTATAGCCTAAATGCGAGCCAGATCGAAGAACTGGATTCAAAAGGCCATGTTTCTGAAGCGCAAGCGCCTGAGAAGAAAGTTGTCGCTTCGTCTTGAACGAAGGGCTAGGAGACCAGTCGCTTTATGATTCGCCGTGTGCCAAGAGCCATCCTGTTTGATTTTGGAGGCACGCTGGACTCAGATGGAGTTCCTTGGAAAGAGCGATTTTATCCCATCTATCTTGAGGAGGGAATCGATTGGGATCTTCCTACATTTGAGCGACTCTTCCACGCTTCGGACGATTCGCTCTCTGAGGAAAAGCTGGGCGAGGTCGGTTACGAGGCTATGCTTCTTGAGCAGGTCGACCGCGTCCTGCGCTGCGGCAACCGATATGACGCAACGCTCGCTCGACGTATCGCGGACCGTTTCTACGCAGATTCTCTGCGTTGTCTGAATCGGAACAAGCCGCTTCTCAAGGGACTTTCCATGCGCTATCGATTGGGTATAGTCTCCAATTTTTACGGAAATCTGGAATTTCTTTGCGAGGAGATCGGATACGGTAAATTTTTCGACGTTGTGATCGACTCGGCCCGAGTCGGCGTCACAAAGCCGGACGCGGCAATCTTTCTGGCGGCCCTTGAGAGGCTGGACTGTTCCCCCGAAGAGGCCGTATTCGTTGGCGATAATCCCATCCGGGACATGGCTGCCGCGAAAGCTTTGGCAATGCCACACGTGTGGTTGAATACTCTTGACCCGAACCGAACGCCTTGCTGCGAGAATGATCCTGTAATTCGATCACTGATGGCGCTTAGGGATGTTCTCTTATGAGTAATTCTGCGGGCATTATTGCCGCGGGCGAGGGAAGTCGGCTGAAAATGGGAGGCATCGCGGTCAATAAGCCGCTCGTTCCAATAGCTGGATTTCCCTTGATCGGACATACACTTCTGCAATTCGTCGAAATGGGAGTTCGGCGCGTGGCGATCATTTTCAACGAGTCGGAAGACGACTGCGTGGACTGGGTGCGGACGCACTTTTCGTCACTCGAGCTTGAGATTCTCGTGAAGTCGACGCGGTCGTCCTTCGAGAGCTTTTGGCGAATCGGACGCGCGCTGGGCCCTGGAAGGCATCTGATTTGCGCGGTCGATTCCATCTGTTCGCCTTCCGACTGGCGTGCGATGTTTGCGGCAGTGACCGATTCGGAGCGAGAGGTACTCCTGGGCGTAACGTCGTTTGTCCATGACGAAAAGCCGCTTTGGGTCCGGACCGAGCCGGGCAGCCTGAAGATCGCGGAGATAGGCGGCACGCGCGACAATTTTGCGACCGCCGGCATTTACAGTGTCGGGGATGTGATTTTCGAGGGGGAATTGGAGGATGGCATTTCGTCTCTTCGCGCTTTTCTAGGGAAACTCTTTCGGGACGGGTTTCCTTTCCGAGCCGTCCCCCTCGCGGATGTCATCGATGTCGATACGGCTGAAGACATTAATCTTGCCGAACGTTTCATATCCCGGATAAGAGGTGTCGTTTGATACCGCGCCCACTGCTTGGAATTTTTCGAGAGACCCTTCACTCACCTGATCGAGTCTTCGACGACTTTGAGATCCTTAGGCTGACTGCCGAAGCGCTCCGCGCTGAAGGCGTTGATGTCGAGCTTATCAGACCGGAGCAAATTTCCACCGATTGGTGGAGTGACTCTCAGCCGGAGATCGCGTTCCTGATGTGCGAACAGGAGCGGATGCTCGAGCCGCTATGCTCTTGGGAGCGTCACGGAACGACGCTGATCAATTCCGCAGAGGCGATCCGGAATACCTACCGCCATCGGATGATTCCCCTCTTATCTTCCGCTTCGGTGCCCTTTCCGAGCAGTGAGTTGATTGCCACGGGCTCTCCAAATTGGGAAAGGCGCTTGATGATGCGCTTTGGAAGGTCAAACATCGGCTCCGTTTGGATCAAGCGCGGAGACGTTCACAACACGCAGGACGGCGATGTGTCTTTGGCGCGGTCCGCGGAACAGGCCCGCGCTCTGGTTTCAGCGTTTGAATCGCGCGGGGTTGCGCGGGCGGTGTTGCAGGAGCACATAGAGGGCGATCTGGTCAAGCTCTATGGCATCGGCGAGTCGGGAGAAACCTGGTTCAGATGGTTTTACCACAAGGACCAGAAGTTGAAGGGTTATCCCTTCTTGGAGTATGAGTTGAAGGAGGCTTTCTTCCGCGCCGCAAAGGCGCTGAAGCTTGAGATTTTCGGAGGGGACGCCGTTGTCGCTTCGGACGGCTCGGTCTATATTATCGATATCAACGCCTGGCCAAGCTTTGCGCTTTTCCGCAGGGAAGCTTCCGCCGCAATCGCCCGTCATATCCTCACAAAGATTTCCCATCCGGTCTCGTAGGCCCATGAAAGAGCCGAAGGCGTTTCCGGCGCGCGGAAATCATTTCATGGACCCGGATGCTAAGACTTCAAAGTCGCGGAGGATTTTCGAGGAGGAGCAAAAGTACATTTCGCCGGGCTTTCAGGGCATTGCGCATTACGCCGGAATTGCCCTCGCCAAGGGCCGCAATGAAATCCTTACGGATGAAGACGGAAAGCAATATATCGATTTCGTTTCGGGGATCGGTGTGGGCAGCGTCGGCCACTGCCACCCGCACTATGTCCGGTCTCTCAAGAAACAACTCGAAGAACTGACCTACGGAAGCTTCGCGACGGAGGCGCGTATGAAGTTCCTGCGCCTCCTAGCCTCGGTGCTGCCGAAGCCGCTGGCCCGCATCCAGCTCTTCTCGGGTGGCGCGGAGGCCGTGGAGGCGGCCTTTCGGCTGGCAAAATCGGTGACCAAGAGATTTGAGTTCGTCGGATTTTGGGGCGGGTTTCATGGAAAGACGGGCGGAGTCCTCGGCTTGCTTGGCGACGAATTTAAGAGAGATTTGGGACCCTTCATGCCAGGTCTCTATCTTTCGCCGTTTGCGTATTGCTACAGGTGTCCGCTCAACCTGCGCTATCCATCCTGCGGTCTGGCCTGCGCCGAGCATTTGCGACAAGTGGTGAAATTGCAAACCCAGCAGCAGGTTGCTGCGATTATCGTGGAGCCGATCCAGGGTACTGCAGGGAACGTTGTTCCGCCTCCGGAGTTTCTGCCCGCCGTTCAATCCATCGCCAAGGAATTTGGTGCTTTGCTAATCTCCGACGAAATGCAAACCGGCTTCGGACGGGCCGGAAAGATGTGGGGGTTCGAACACGACAAGCTTTCTCCAGACATCTTGACGGTCGGCAAGGGCATTGGCGGAGGGTTTCCCCTGAGTGCAGTGATCTCGACGGAAGACTACTGCAATGCGATTCCGTATTCGCTGCCTTCAGGCAGTTCGTCGAGCTATGGAGGCAACCCGCTGGCAGCCGCCGCGGGACTAGCCTCGCTCGAAATCGTTCTGGAAGAAAAACTCGTTGAGAATTCGCGCAAGGTCGGTGAGGTGCTGCTGAAAAAGTTCAAGACATTCGAAGAACGTTTCGAATTCGTGGGCGAAGCGCGAGGCCGCGGCCTGATGATCGGCATCGAATTGGTGAAAAACAAGGAAAGCAAGGAGCGCGTCGACAAGGCAGTTTGTCGCAGGATCTTTCACGACTGCATGAAGCGCGGACTGCTTTCCATGACATACACGAATCCAATTCGCATCATTCCCCCTTTGACGATTTCCGAAGAGTCCGCAATGCAGGCCGCAGCAATTCTTGAAGAGGTCTTTTCCGAGGTTCAGCGTGATGGATCTTACAAGTAATAACCCTCGCGTCGCGAAAAGATCGCCGGCCTTGCTAAAAGCATTCGGGCATCGCGGAGACTCCTGCAAAAGCGCATCGCGATATGTATAGGGGCGCGATCATCGGATTGGGAAACGTTGCGTTGAACGGCCACCTTCCCGGATGGATGAGGAGACCGAAATTTCGCATTGTAGCAGGTCTGGATCTCGATGCCGGCCGTCGCGATATATTCGCAAGGGCGTTGCCAGAGGCGACGTGCGCGGAGTCGTTCGCCGATCTGCCAGAAGATCTGGACTTCGTCGATATTTGCACACCGCCGCACACGCATTTCGAGATAGTAATGGACGCGCTTGAGCGCGAGTGGAACGTCCTATGCGAAAAACCGTTGGTGCTCTCGACGTGGCAGTTTGATCAGGTCCGCACGCTGGCGGCGGAGAAGCAGCGTGTGGTCTTCACGGTTCACAACTGGAAGTTTGCTCCGATCTGCCGCAAGATTGACGAGCTTCTCCGGAGCGGCGCACTCGGTCAGATTCGTCGTTGCGACTGGCATGTCCTTCGCAACGGACCATCGATCACGACGGATGCCGAGAACTGGCGTCTCGATCCCGGCAAGGCGGGAGGCGGTATCCTTGTTGATCACGGCTGGCATGCCTTCTACTTGATTCTGGAGTGGGTCGCTCTGCAGCCACGGGCAGTGCAAGCCTCGTTGGAAAAGCGTCAGCATACGGGGCTGGATGTGGAGGATACCGCGGTCGTCCGTGTGAAGTTCGAGAGCGTCAACAACCATTCGACAACCGCCGACATCTTCCTGACCTGGGCATCGCCGCTTCGCTGCAATTCAGGATCTATCGAGGGAAGCCTTGGTCGTTTGATCATCGAAGACGACTCGCTTAGCGTCGTGCGGGATGACGGACGCCGGGAGAGATTCCAACTCGATGCGGCGTTGTCGAGCGGTTCTCACCATCCCGACTGGTTCGAGTTCGTCACGGACGAATTTGCCGGAGAATTGAACGACGTTTCGCGACAAGGCACCAATCTGAAGGTGGCACAATTGTGCCTCCGTCTGGTCGAGCAATCCAAAGCCTCGAACATTACGAAAGAGTTTCTGCCTGTTTAATAGGATGACTGACGTTCTGCTCATTCCCTTTTGGAACTCGTGTCCTGCCCCGAATGATCGGCTGCTGGGTGTAGACTTTCATGACCGCATCGCCCTCCAGTCCCGCAGATCCGGGTTCAAGAAGATCCTGACTCGCCTTGGACCGGATGAGGTGCAGGACCTTCCCGAACAATTTCTGTTACTATCTCCAGATCTTCTGCTCTCAGACGCCGCGTGGAAGCGATTGATGGCACTTGAGCCTGAACGTGAGACGCTCACGACGGCGGAAGAGACGGATTCGTTTGCCCTTGTTCGCTGTGCGGACGCAAAATTTCTGCGACAGGCGTTTCAGGAATCCGATTCTTACGC
>DATDAX010000080.1:0-3608 GCA_036525175.1 Terrimicrobiaceae bacterium
CACCGCGATAGCCACAAGATAGCATTCCCAAGGTATGTCCACGTCGACGTCGGGATCCTGTGCCTCCCAGTCGATCTTCAGATGTCCATCTTCGACCAGCGCCGTTAAATCGGCAGCCACGGTTCCCGCAGCAGAGTAACAGAAGCCGGACTTGGTGACCTTGCATTCGACCCGGATCGCGTCGTCGACCAGGAGAATTGCCAGTCGATTCAAATGGACGTCCTCATCTTCGTCGATCACCACATCGCCGTTGAACTCGCAACTCGTCGCCGTGGTGACAACAGATCCTGGCGTCAATCCCAGTTCCTCCTCGATGCGTGGCGCGATCATCCGGCAGATCCAGCCGAAGAAGACGAGAATCCCGCTTGTTTCGCCGGGATCCAATACGGATGCCGTGAATCCGGCCCGGTTTCCGCCCTGCGATCCTCCAAAACTCAACAGCAAAGCCAGCGCGTCGCGATCCTGCGAAGAGGTGTCGTCGATGAGCCTCATGTCCAACTGCATCAACTCCTGTGCGTCGGTGGTCGCGCGGTCGACCTCCGCTCCAAAGATCTCCACCGCCCCAAGGGACGAAGAAAGGAAAGCCCGAAAGGCCGCATCCGTTCCCGGGATGGGCAATCCAATGAAGGTCACCGACAAATGGTGCAGCCGATTGGCAAAATCCACCAGCACACGGTCGCGCGTCGGTTGCGTACGATCCACGACAAGGCCCACAACCATCCGGATCGCCGCTACGTCTGCAATCCCGATGTTTACGTCGAGGAGATCCGTGGAGTTCGCGGGAAGGTTTGGGATGTTCGTTGGACGATCCATGCTCACAGCGAGCGTGAAGGCGGAGATTCCGAAAAACTCCTCGAAAATATTGCCTTGGGAATTTTGTGGCCCCGTACCGTCAAACAACGCCGACAGCCAGATCTGCAAGGCCTCCTCAGCAAGCTCGATGACCAGATCGAAATTATTAGTCTGTGTTCCAGCCATAGATGGGATCGACGTTACAAAGTGATCGTGACGCGCACTTTCGGCGTCACGCTGCTGCCGTTAGCGAACATCACAGTCCCGGCGCCCTTGAGGTTTTTCATCCGCCCTTGGCCACTAAGCAAGACCTTGCGAAGCGCAGCATCTATCTTGACGCCCGCCCCTTCCATCGCAGCAACCGGATCCTTGAGGAACGCCTCCTGCCCAGCCTGCGTCGACAGAAGACGCTTCACCTTCGCTTGCTGGCGCTTTAGTCCTTCGAAAGGAGCCTGAAGATGTACAGGAAGTCGCTTTTGATTTGCCTTGAAACGTTGAGCTGCGGAGTCGTCGGGCATATCCTTGAGTCGTAAGCGGATGCCTCGTCGAGGCACCGCGCAGGCTCTTGACAGTTTTGGAACAAGTCAAGCCTGGAAAATACAAAGCACAACGGCGCGCAGTGACCCCGCTTGTGAAGCCGGCGGAATTGCCATGACTTGCGGCATTTCCTGAGCGTATAGCCTTTCAGGTGCGAGCGATCGAAGGAGTATTTCCGAGGTGTCCTTTGGGGTTCTTTCCGACTCCGCTGGTAGAGATGAAGCGGCTTTCACGGCGCCTGGGCGGGCCGCATCTTTGGATCAAGCGCGACGATTTGACCGGGCTCGCGCTGGGTGGCAACAAAACGCGCAAACTTGAGTTTCTCATGGCTGAAGCACTGGCCCGGGGATGTGACGCAGTGATCACGGCGGGGGCAGTGCAATCCAACCATTGCCGCCAGACAGCTGCCGCCGCGGCCGCCCTTGGTCTCCCATGCCACCTGGCGCTGGGAGGCTCGCCCCCTGCCGACCCCAATGGCAATTTGCTCTTGGATCAGCTCCTTGGCGCGAAAATCCACTGGTGCGGAGAACTGCGCAAGGGCGAGGGGCTTGCTCGAATCGGTGACGAACTGTCTTCGGGCGGACTCACCCCTTTTGTGATTCCTTACGGGGGATCAAACCCGGTGGGTGCAGTCGGCTTTGCGGCAGCCATGGTCGAACTCGATGCACAGTTCGCGCAAGCCGGAGTGCATGCCGGCGCAATAGTCTTCGCCTCCTCCTCGGGAGGAACCCAGGCGGGCCTGATGGTCGGTAAGTCCATGACTGGCAGTGCCGCGCGAATCATCGGCATCCGAATCGACAAGGACGAATCGGGAGACGGGCCCTTTGACGTCGAAATCGCAGGTCTCGCGACTCGCCTCGCCGAGCGCCTCGGCATGGGCGACAACTACGGACAGAGTGATGTGATACTCAATTCGAACTACGCGGGTGCGGGGTACGGCGTGGTGGGAGATCTGGAGCGCGAGGCGATCCGGCTCATGGCAGAATGCGAGGGCATATTGCTCGATCCCGTCTACACCGGAAGGGCCTTCGGTGCGCTCGTCGATCTTATCCGTCGCAGACAATTTGGTTCGGATGAGCAGGTGGTTTTCTGGCACACAGGAGGAACCCCCGCACTCTTCTCCTATGCGGAGACTCTATCGGACAATCGCCGCGGGGCGTGAGCGGTTCGTTCGGGGACGAGCCAGCCGGTGCGGGAACCGAAATATCTGGTTCCACCCTTGGAGAAAAGGAACTGCAAAAGCTGGAGACTTCTGGCACGAAATGCGCCCGCGCAGCTCAGGAGATAGAAGCGCCACATGCGATAAAACCGTTCTCCATACCGGCTCTCGAAACGATTCCATGCGCGTGTAAAGTTCCTTTCCCAGGCTTTGAGTGTCCTCTCGTAGTCCGCACCGAAGTTCTGGATATCTTCGAGCACGAGGAGCTTTTCAGCGGCCTTCGCCACCTGTGCGGCTGAAGGCAGCATGGAATTCGGGAAGATATATCGTGTGATCCACGGATCCGTGAACGGTGATGCCCAGTTTCCGGCAATCGATTGGCAGAGGAACACACTGCCTTCGTGCATGGATTGGAAGACGGCCTTCATATAGTTGCGGTAGTTCTTCGCCCCGACGTGCTCGAGCATTCCGACACTCACGACACAGTCGAACTTCTCCGTCACTTCACGATAGTCCTGGAGGCGGATTTCGACAGGGAGGCCGCGGCAAAATTCCGCCGCATGTCGGCACTGCTGCTCGGAGATGGTGATTCCTACGACCCGGCAGCCGTAATGTTCGGAAGCATGCCTGGCGAGTCCACCCCATCCGCAGCCAATATCCAGAAGAGACATCCCCTTCTGCAATCCCAACTTGCGGCAAATCAGGTCCATCTTTTCGCGCTGCGCCTGGGCCAGGTCGTCGGTACCGCGAAACCACGCGCACGAATACTGCATCGATGGATCCAGCATGCACTCGAACAAATCATTGCCGAAATCGTAGTGACGTTTGCCGACAAGGCCTGAGCGACTACGGCTTTGCAGATTGAAAAGTATGGAAGTTGCGACGGCCAGGGCCGTATGAAGGCTCAGCGAAACCCGTTCTTCGAGCCGCGCCCGAATTGCGCGACAGCACATTTCGTCCAGGGCGTCGCAATCCCACCACCCATCCATATATGACTCGCCCAAGCCAAGCGTGCCACTGGCCAGGACCCTCCGAAAGAAGCGTTCGTCGTGGACGCGAATATCCCATGGACGCTTCCCTTCCAATCGAATGTCTGCAGAGGCAAAAAGACCCTCAATGG
>DATDAX010000081.1:0-5016 GCA_036525175.1 Terrimicrobiaceae bacterium
GACGCACGAGATCTTGCCTGAGGAAAGCAAGACCGGTGGGAACGTTCGTTGCTTCTTCCGCCTTCAAGGTGGTCGTCTCGCCCCGTGCGAGCCCAATCAGGCAGCGATTATTTCCTACACGTCACCGACCATTGACGACGAGGCGGAGCTCCAGGAGCAATACAACATCGATTACCACACACTTCAGTCGTCACTCGACCCTGATGAACTATCGCGCTTGGAGATAGAGCCGGATCATGCCGCGATCATTTTCAAGCGCCCCAAGAGCTTCTGCGCCGGTGACAATTTCCTGCTTAAGCTCACCTCGACTGGGATGTTCGTGTACGAGAACTATCTGGTCATCGTCATGGCGGACGACTCTCCGATCTTCGAAGGACGCGTCCCCTTCCCAGTGCAGTCAATCCACGACGTGATCCTGCGCCTGCTCTATCAGTCTACGATGCACTTTGAGGGGCACCTCAAGGCGATCAATATGCTGTCTGACTCGCTTGAACGCCGGATCAATACGTCTCTCGAGAACAGGTATCTCCTGAACATGTTCGCGCTGGAAAAGAGTCTCGTCTACATTGTGAACTCGATTACTTCAAATGGCGCGCTTCTAGAAAGAATGAAGGCTACGGCGGAAAAACTCGGCTTCAACGCCGATCAAGTCGGCGTTCTCGATGACTTAATTATCGAGAATCAGCAGTGCCTGCGGCGGGCTGATATCCATACGCAAGTTCTCGGAAACCTGATGGGAACAAGAGCGTCCATCGTCAGTCACAACCTGAACCAGCTCATCAAGAAGTTCACGATCTGGATGGTGGCGATCATGCTCGCCAATCTGGTGGTGAGCATTTTTTCGATGAATGTGGCGTTACCGTTTCCCATGGAGGAACAGGGTTGGCCCTTCGTCGCTATCAACATCATGGCTCTCATGATGGCGGCATTGGTCTTCTGGCTCTCGCGGATCAAAAAGTGGTAGCCGGGCCTGCCTGCCGCGAAAGGCAATTGGATGCTCATCTGTGCTCTTGTCCGGACTCCTGCGCGGGGTGCAAACCAAAACGCTGGAGCTTCTCTCGCATCGTAAGCCTTGAAATGCCAAGCCAACGCGCGGCTCTCGCTTGGTTACCATGGGCAAGTTTGATTGCCTGCGACACTAGTTCCTGTTCGGCGGCCTCGATCAGTGCGGCATGAACGTTCTGTTGCTCGCCGGTGCTCGCGGCGGCGAGCAGCTCCGCGACATAGTCAGAAAGCACGCTCGAATCTTGCTCCCGTTTTACAGACCCGCCGAGGGATCGGCGCACGTCCTCAAGGCTGATCGGGTAGCCGCGCGAAATCAGTAGTGCCTTGCGCACGACGTTTTCCAGCTCCCGCACGTTGCCGGGCCACTGCTGCGCCGCGAGCAGCTCCATGGCTTCGGGCTGGATGGCGGGATTCGTAACGCCGAAATCGAGACCATAGCGCTGCAGAAAATAGTTCACTAAGTCCGAGATATCCTCAGCGCGATCGCGCAGCGGGGGCAGCGAAAGGGTAATCACGTTGAGCCGATAGTAAAGATCCTCGCGGAATTGTCCCGCCTGCATTGCACTCTCAAGGTCTCGGTGCGTAGCGGCGATGACTCGCGCGTCGACTGGAATCACGGCGCGCCCGCCGACGCGTTGGACGGCGTTTTCCTGAAGGACGCGCAGCAATTTGACTTGGGTGCTTGGTGTCAGATCACCGATCTCATCAAGGAAAACCGTGCCGCCTCGGGCTTGTTCAAGACGGCCAATTCTGAGCGTAGCGGCTCCGGTAAATGCGCCCTTCTCATGACCAAACAGCTCGCTTTCCAGCAATGTCTCCGGAATCGCAGCGCAGTTGACCGCTATGAAGGGCTTTTCCGCCCGGTCGCCGTGATTGTAAATCGCGCGAGCAACCAGTTCCTTACCCGTGCCAGTCTCGCCGCGAATAAGGATCGTGACGGGTTTCGACGCAATGCGTCCAATCTCCTTGTAGATCTCTTGCATGGGACGGCTGTTGCCGATGAGGGCATCGCAAGCGCTTACCGCCTCCCCCATTTCAACGGGTTCGAGCATGAGCCGACTGCTGGCGAGCGCTTTGTCGACAAGCGCGATCAGCTCGGGCATGTCAAAAGGTTTGAGCAAATAATCATAGGCGCCGAGCTTCGTCGCCTCGATGGCGATCTCGCTCCTGCCATAAGCGGTGATGAGGATCACGGGAAGGTGCGGACGGCCCTTCTGAAGCTCTTTCAGAAGTTCGAGTCCACTCATACCTGGCAGCTTAAAGTCCGCGATAACGAGGTCGCAGCGCCGTGTCATTGCGAGGTCACGGCCTGTCACACCGTCGGCTGCGACGATCACCTCATGACCCTCATCCCCGAGGACCTGCTCAAGAGCGGCGGATATGCTCGCATCATCTTCAACCAGCAAGATTGTGGCGCTGCGTGTGCTCATGGTGCCATTAAAGGCAGGAGGATACTGAAAGTCGTACCACGGTTCACCTCGCTGTGAACCTCAACCCTGCCTCCATGTTTCTCGACAATACGTGCGGCGATGGAAAGGCCAAGGCCGGTACCGCCTGACTTCGTGGTGAAGAATGGATCGAAAAGCATCTTCTGTTGTTCGAAAGGGATGCCTTTACCGGTGTCTTCGACTTCGAGTACAATAGCGCGCACTCCCCCATCGAGCTTGCCAGGGTGGGCGTGCAGCGTGATCCGGCCGCCTTGGTTGATACTCTCAGCCGCGTTGTGGATGAGGTTGATGAGCACCTGCTTGATCTGGTGCGGGTCGGCATGAAAATCAATCTCCCCCAGCCTGCCGAACGCGAGTTCGATGCATGAACTCCGCAACGCTGGTGCGAGTAGTACCTGCACGTCGCCGAGCAATTCCTTTGCCGAAACTCGCACGCATTCGGGATCTGAGGGACGCGCGAAGTCCAGGAACTCCCGAACAATCTGCTCTAGACGGGTGATCTCCTTTCCGATGAACTCCGCCTCCTGGTAGGCGGGAGAGTCCATGCCCAACCACTTTTGCTGGGTATAGAGGCGCGCATTTATTGCCGTCAGCGGATTGCGAATCTCATGGGCGACACCGGCTGCGAGCATCCCGAGCGAAGCAAGTCGCTCTTGCCGCTCCTGATCAGCATGACGCTTGGTCCTTGCATAGACATCGTGCGCAGCCAACGCCGCCAAGGCCGACAAAGCAATAGTTGCGCCGATGATTAGCAAGCTCAAAATATTCAGCGAACTCTGCGTCTCGTCGAGCAAATGGCCAATTGCCTCGCGATGCGCGTCCGCGAGTCGGTGGCCAAGCAAAAGCACGGCCTCAGAACCCTGGTCAAGCAGCGAAAGCCTTTGTGCCATGGCCTGTCCTTCGGGATCGAACGTCACATCCTTGGCGAGATTTTCCGCCTCGCTGAGGTATCGGTCAAATGCCTTGCCGACTTCATCGAGCAGTGCGCTTTCTGCGGGTCGCCTAAGTGCCTTGCGTTGCTCATTGAGCCATGCGGAAAGGCGTTTGCTCTCCTGCTGAAACTGCTCCCACTTCGTATGCTCGCCGCTTGCTTCAAAAGCGAGCAGCGCCTTGTTCAGTTCCAGTATCGAGGCGCGGAGATGATCGGCTATGCCGAAGCTTTCGAGTTGCACCGCGGTAAAGCGCTCCCGCATATGGCTGATCTCTCGGCGCGCCGTAAATACTGCCCATATCATCAGCGCCCCGAGCATCAGGGCCCCAGCGCTGGCGAGAACAAGCTGAGCCTTGAGTGGCAATTTCATCGGATGGCAGTTTCAACACATTACCGCCGAATCGGAATTTGACTCAACCGGCAAGATTGGCGCCGACCCTCGGTTAGAAGAATCGGAATTCATCCGCGAAGCGGCAAACACCTAGCGAATTCATTTACCTGAGCGGTAAGGCTGATTATCCCGGATGCTAACCCAGTTACCACCAGACAGGAAGCACCCGTGAACTCGCCCGACGCAACCTACTCGCCGCCAGGGAATAGTGGTCATTGATCTGAATGGCATGACCCAAGCTAACGACAGATAGGCGTGCGAATGCGCGACTTAGAAAGGAAGTTATGGATATTGATAATCGCTTTGCTAGCAGGGCAGAGGCTATCGACGAAATCCCAGAGCCATTTCGCCGGAATCTGCGAAAACAAATCACGCCTGATGAGTCGGTTTCCTTTCTTGCATATGCTCCAGCATACAAAAGTCTAGAGAACCTTCCCGCAACAGTGCTGGCCATCACCGATCAGCAATGGCTGATCGTCGAACAGGCAAGCGATGGCGACGCCATCGTCAACGGAGCCCCTTTTGGTGATACTCTTCTGGTCGAACTGACTGAAGTGTTGCTATTTGGCCGCTTGAGGATCGACTCTGCGTCTGACGGCGCGGCGCGATCCGGCGCGGTTCATGACGCCGTTCTGCTGAATGAAAGACAGAATCGTGCGGGAGATGATGTTCCAGTCCTTGCCGACCGGGATGGGAATAACCGGTTGGAAATTCAGGGTGTAGCGAAAGGCCTGGTCGTTGTGTCCCCCACCAAAATCAAAGTTGTTTTGAAATGGCACGCTGATCAGAGACGCCACGGGATTCTGGAGCTGCTTGGTCAGGTGTGTACTGCCCAGTTTTAGTTCGACTGGCGCGGCTGTAAGCCTAAAACCAGCGACGGTCTCCTATAGCCCAAGCCGCCCATGCAATACGTTTTGATTATCCACGAAGTCGCGGACTACCCCGCCTGGAAGAAGGTTTTTGACGGTGCTTCTGACATTCGGAGGGACGCTGGTGAACGCTCTTATCAGGTTCTCAGGTATCAGAACGACCCAAACAGAATTGTTCATTTCTCGGCGTGGACTTCAATTGACGATGCAAAGCGCTTTTTCGAGTCGCCCATGCTCGTCAGAATCAGAGCTGAAGCTGGCGTCAAATCTCCTGATTTTATCTATTTGTATCAACTCGAAGCGGGCACTCTGTGATTTTTCTAACACCCGGAAACCCTCAACCTTGAAGTTTGGTTCCGCTTTAAGGGGTTG
>DATDAX010000082.1:0-4522 GCA_036525175.1 Terrimicrobiaceae bacterium
GGACTTTCGGCGGGGAAAGTCGCCAGCAGCGCCTGCAGGTGCGCCGCCCTGGACTGTTGAGCTTCACGACGAGCTGCGGAGCGAGATGGGAAAACTTCCTCTCTCTGTGTCACCGTGAGTGCGATTGCCGTTTCACAGTTATTGTAAACCGATGAAGATCATCACCATTTCGGTGGATGACGAACTGTACAGAAAATCGCGCCAGAAGGCCACCGGGGCTGAATGGTTCGGCAATTCGGATATTGAGAGAGTATCTGCTGCAATGGACTGCGGGGTATAGGGCGCTGGAGCAGCGCCGTGCGAAGCTGCAGATTGTATGAAGATGTCGTTCGCGCAAGGCGGTATGTGCCTTGGCACGATGTGGGGAGAGCAGAAGGCCCTCGCATTCTTTAAAGCGGCCGGTTTTAAAGCGCGTTGAGGTGCGCGCTCTTGAGCACGACACGAAGAACTACTGGCGCGGTGACACGGCCGGCGATGGAGACATCGCCGCTGCAGCGAGATTAGATCGGGGCGAGGATTGAGGCTTGCTTGCGGTCGTGCAGCAATTCGGCTCTATTCACGGCGTTGATGTATGCGCGGGCGCTGGCTTCGATGACGTCGGTGCTGGCGCCCTTTCCAGTGACGAGTTCGCCATTGCCGAAGTCGACCTTCAGAGTTACTTCACCCAATGAGTCGCGTCCCTGCGTGACGGCTTCGACGGTGTATTGCGCCAGGTGGCCGCGGCGTTTTACGATCCGGTCAATCGCCTGCATCGCTGCGTCCACGGCGCCGTTGCCCGGGCTGGAGTCCTGCAACATCTCCGCGCCTTTTTTCAGCCTTACTGTCGCGGTGGGAACCGTTGTCGAGCCGCTGGTGACATGGATGTAATCGAGAATATAGGTTTCTGTCCCCATCGACATGGAGTCCTCGACCAGCGCGGACAGATCGTCGTCATAAACGAACTTTTTCTTGTCGCCGACATCTTTGAAGCGCTCGAACACGCTGGCGATCTCGGCGCTCGTCAACTTGAATCCCAGGTGCTCGAGGCGCGCGACCATGGCATGGCGCCCGCTATGCTTGGTCAGAGGCAATTCCGTGCCGCCCCATCCGACCTCCACGGGATCCATGATCTCGTAGGTCTCACGCTTTTTCAGAATGCCATCCTGGTGAATGCCCGAGCTGTGGGCGAAGGCGTTTTCTCCAACGATCGCCTTGCTGCGGGCGACATGCAGTCCGCTCATGCGGCTTATGATGCGTGAAGTCTTGAGAATCTCACGAGTTACGATGCCGGTATGTAAGCCTGAAAAGTATTCGCTGCGGGTTTTCATGGCCATCACGACCTCCTCCAGGGCGCAGTTCCCCGCCCGTTCGCCGATGCCATTGAAGGTGCCTTCCACCTGCCGCGCGCCGGCCTTGACGGCGGCCAGCGAATTGGCGACGGCCAGGCCCAAGTCATCATGGCAATGCACGCTGATAACTGCGTCGTCGATGTTTTTTACGTTCTCGCGCAGGTGCGTGATGAGGGCGGCGTACTGCTCCGGAACGGCGTATCCCACGGTGTCGGGAATATTGACCGTGGTGGCTCCGGCCTCGATGGCGGCCTGCACGACACGAGCCAGGAACTCCGGTTCCGTGCGCGAGGCATCCTCCGGCGAAAACTCGACATCCTTCACGAGTGCCTTGGCGCGTTTCACACCTTCGACCGCCAGACGAATGATCTCTTCTTCGGCCTTTTTCAGTTTGAACTCGCGGTGGATGGCGGAGGTGGCCAGAAAGACGTGAATTCTCGCGAGATCGCCAGCAGGTTTCACTGCGGATCCCGCTGCATCGATATCTTTAGGGACACATCGAGCCAGCCCGCAGATGATCGGTCCCTTGATTTCGGAGGCGATCGTTCGCACGGCTTCGAAATCTCCGTCGCTGATCACCGGGAAGCCGGCCTCGATCACATCGACGTTGAGGCGAGCCAGTTGGCGGGCGATTTCCATCTTCTCGCGCAGGTTCATGCTGGCGCCGGGGCATTGTTCGCCGTCGCGCAGCGTCGTATCAAAAATCGTGACTTTGTCAGACATAGGATGAGTGCATTTTTCCGGCGAAAGGTGAGGAAAGAGATCGCGGCACTTACCGCGCCCGCCGGGAACGCAGCCTATGCCGTTTATGAAAGGAGGGTAAGTCGGCTCGGGAGCAACCCGAGTCGAAGAGCAAGATTCAGAGCATTGCTCGCAACAGGCGACATGAGGGTATGCTACCACCAGGTGGGCCGACGGCAAGGGGCAAATTGCAGCAACGGCCTTGACATTCTTACTGCCCGACGCCACATGGGCGGTCGCTGGATGGGACTCATTATCGACTGCTTCAACGACAAGAGGGCTGGCGGATCGGAATTGCCTGTTCTCGCTCGCACATGCCCATCTCGCAAAACGGGTATGTTCGATCGGACGCGGGGCCATGCCGCATGAGTCATCCATCTATTGCTATTCATCGTCTTCCATTGACGCTGCGACCGAATTCTTCCCGCGTGCTGATGCGTCCGTTTTTTCCGGCAGCGGTTGGTGGTAGCGAAATGAAGCCGATTGACTCTCCGCGTGCCCTTATGATCCTTGCGCGAATTCTTGCGCTGTCCGAAGAGCAGATTGAGATATTGCTGGCGGAGGTTCTGCGGGAGTTCGGAGACCGGCACCAACGCGTCTCTGACATCTTTGTTCAGCGTTTCTTGCAGGTACAGAATTACTTACCTGCCGGCCTCCCGGTTTCCGAGGCGCGCCGGTTGCTGATCGGGTCGTATTTTACGAGCGAGTACTCGCTCGAGAGTGCGGCTCTTTTCAACCCAAGCATCATCCCCCATCCGGACCAGTCGGACGTTGAGGAGGGAGCCACGCGCATCATTCTGAGTCTGCGAGCGACCGGGGAAGGCCATATCTCGTCGATTACCTTCCGGTCCGGCACCGTGGACCAGCACGGAAAAATCCATCTCGATCAGGCCTCCCGTTATGTGACCGAACCTCGTCCGATTCCTTCCGCCGCTTATGAACGCGGACTGTTTCTGCGAAAGCTGGCTGAACTCGGCTTGGATACGGAGTTTGCCCGGCAAGTGCTGGATTCACTGGGCGAAACATTCACCCTCGCTGAACTCAGGCGAGCCGTGGAGAGTTTGAAGCCGGTCCATCCCGATCCCGAAGCTCCCGTAATCGGCGAAAAGATGCTGCTACTGGCGCGCTCAAATTACGAAGTTGCCTTCGGTCCAGACCAGTCGATTTCCGAACGCATCATTTTCCCCTTTTCACCCAGCCAGAGCAATGGAATCGAGGACGCCCGGTTTGTCTGTTTTCGGGACGGGGACGAACGACCGATCTACTACGCCACTTATACCGCGTATGATGGCCGGACGGTTCTTCCACAACTACTTGAGACTCCGGATTTTCTCCACTTCAAGGTCTGTACGCTCAATGGACCCGCGGCGAGAAACAAGGGAATGGCAATGTTTCCTAGAAAAATTGGCGGGTATTACTGCATGCTTTCGCGACAAGACAACGAGAACATTCACCTGATGTTTTCGGAACATGCGCATTTCTGGTACGAGTCGCGTATCATTCTGCGCCCTGTCGAGCCATGGGAGTTTGTTCAAATGGGAAACTGCGGCTCGCCGATCGAGACCGAGGCGGGCTGGCTCGTGTTGACACATGGTGTTGGCGCGATGCGCAAGTATTGCATCGGTGCGATCCTGTTGGATCGCGAGGATCCGAGCCGCGTCATCGGGCGTCTTCGCGATCCGTTAATCAAGCCCGAATCCGATGAGCGCGAGGGCTACGTTCCCAATGTCGTGTATACCTGTGGGGGCATGATTCACTCTGGGAAGCTGATTCTTCCGTACGCTGTGTCCGATTCGGCGACATCCTTCGCCGTCGTTCCGTTGGATGAATTGATCGACGCTATGCAGTGAGAAACCCGGCGAGGTTCGGGCCACTTTCCCGCGTGCGCCGAAGGCGGTCGGTCAGTATATTTTGTGCGCAATGCCAATTTACGAATTTTATTCTCCGGATACCAATCGCATCTACAGCTTTTTTGCGCGGAGTCTGGCACAAGGTCAGCTGACGCCGCGCTGTCCGGATAATCCGAACGCGCGCATGGAGCGCATGATCTCCCGGTTCGCGGTTACCGGTCGTGCCAAGGAGAAGTCTGATACGCCTGAGGGGGCGGACAGCTTGGATCCGCGCATGGAGCGGGTGATGGCGGAGATGGAAAGCGAGATGTCGTCGATGAATGAGGAAAACCCGGACCCTCGTCAGCTCGGGCGGCTTATGCGCAAAATGACCGAAGCGACCGGGCAGAAAATGCCTGATGCGATGGAGCAAATGATTCAACGGCTCGAGCGCGGCGAGGACCCGGAGAAGCTCGAGGAGGAGTTTGGCGATTCACTGGAAAATCTCGGCGAAGAATTCGGCGAGGGCGCGACCGGCGAAGAGAAGACGGGCGCGCTCAAGTTGCGGCGCGGCCGCCCCAAGCGCGATCCAGCCCTCTACGAGATGAGGGACTATCTCTAGAC
>DATDAX010000083.1:0-9152 GCA_036525175.1 Terrimicrobiaceae bacterium
CGACCGCTTGTCGAAAAATGCGGTGTCATACTCGTCTCCCTCGATAATGAAGTGCTTCGAGTCCCTCAGGCATGCGCCCTGACCAAGATTCGCCGGGATGCCTCCGATCAGATAGCTGGGCTCCAGTCCCGCGCTTTGAAATGTCCATGCCAGAAGCGAGGTGACAGTCGTCTTGCCATGAGTGCCGGTTACCACAAGGTTGTGGCGCCCACGAAGGAAGAACTGCTTGAGGATCTCGGGCAGCGAAAGATAGTAGAGTTTGCGGTTTAGTACCGATTCCACCGCAGGATTTCCGCGCGTCATGGCATTGCCGATGACGATAATATCCGCCCCCGGAATATCTTCCGGACGGAATCCTTGCGTGATCGTGATGCCCTTCTCCTTCAGAAACGTGGACATCGGCGGGTAGATATTGTCGTCCTGACCGGTGACGGTAAAGCCGCCGTCGCGCATTGCCGCGGCAACCGCTCCCATCGCAGTGCCGCAAATGCCGAGAAAATGGACATGCTTGAAAGGATGATTCACGGGATGCAGAAAGCTTTCGAAAAGCTTAATCCCCGATTGCTTGAATTACGAAGAACGAAATGCCGTCGAGATTCTCTGAGGACTGCTTTTCTGAACAAGGGGGTACCACAGAGCTTGCGCACAGCGCAGCAGATCTCCGTCGCGGGGACGCCGCTCCTTTCGATCAGCGCAGCAGCAGCGCTCTCAGTATATGTCCTTGCGGTATCGTTTTTCCTTCTTGAGGGCGTCCACGTACTCCTTTGCCTGCTCGGTAGATTTGGAGCCGACTTTTTCCACGATTTGATGCAGGGCGGTATCCACGTCCTTTGCCATGCGGGAAGCATCACCGCAAACGTAGAAAATGGCGCCGTTTTCCAGCCAGTCATACAACTCCGCCGCGTGCTCGAGCATGCGGTGCTGAACGTAAATCTTGTCGGCTTGATCGCGGGAGAAGGCGGTGACGAACTTGGTCAGCACGCCGTCGGACTGCCAGGACTCGAACTCGTCCTTGTAGAAATAGTCGGAAGTCGCCTTTTGCTCGCCGAAGAAGAGCCAGTTCTTGCCTTTTGCCCCCGTGGCTTTTCGTTCCTGCAGAAATGCGCGAAACGGAGCGATGCCGGTCCCAGGTCCGACCATGATGGTTGCCACGTCCGGATTTTCGGGGACCCTGAAGTGCTTCGCAGTGTGAACGAAAACGGGCACTTTTCCGTTCCCTTCGGCTCTCTCAGCCAGGAACGTCGAGCACACGCCCCGATGCAGATGGCTGCTTCGCTCGGGTTGGTAGCGGACGATGGCCACCGTGAGATGCACCGACTCGCCGACAGCTTTCTGAGAAGAGGCGATGGAATAGAGGCGGGGCTGCAGTTTGCGCAAGACTTTGACTAGCTCCTCGGGAGTAAATTTTGCCGCGGTGAATTCCTCGAGCAGATCAAGGACGTCGCGGCCCCAAAGGTAGACGTCGAGATGGCTTTTGGATCCTGGATCGAGAAGGTCCTTCAGAAAAGCCGATGAGGAATCTTTGTCCGGAAGCGCCTGCAAGAGCTGCTTGGCAGGCTCGGAAATGATGAAATCCTTTGTCAGAGCCTCTCGAAGCGAGACGGTCTTGCCATCAGGATTCGTGACTTGTTCGTCACCTGTGAGGCCCTGGTTCTTGAGGATGCCCTCGACAAGATCCGTGTCATTCCTCGGGAAAATTCCGAGCGAATCACCGACCTCATACGCCAGGCCGGAGCCGGAAAGCGCGATTTCGAAGTGCCGCGTGTCTTTATTTGACCCCTCTCTGGTGAGCTTGCGATTGACGGCGAGTGTGGCCGGGAACGGATTTTTCCGTGAATACCCTGAAGCAGATTCCGTGGACATGGCAGGTGAGTAGAAAAAACGACCCTATGAGGCAAGCATCCTTCGGGCCAAAACTGGACCAATTGAAGGACTTCGACAAGAAGGACGGTCGCCAACTCAGGGAAGGACCCGCTTTGGCGGCAATTTCCGGCCGAAGCGCGACCCAGGGCGGTTGCCCTTCCAGAATTCCATCCTATAATTCGCCGATGTCATCAACCAACAAGCGCGTGCTCGTGGGCATGAGCGGAGGGGTGGATTCGAGCGTGACCGCCCATCTGCTCAAACAACAGGGCTATGACGTCGTTGGCGTAACCATGAAGGTGTGGCCGCAGGACTGCATCTCGCGCGCCGAAGACAAGTGCTGCGGACCATCGGCCATCGCAGATGCGCGCGGTGTGGCCCACAAGCTTGGAGTGCCACACTACGTTGTGGACGAAGCGGACCAATTCGAGCGGCTTGTCATCAACTATTTCTCCAGTGAGTACCGGGCAGGCCGCACTCCGAATCCCTGCGTGATGTGCAACGAATTGCTCAAATTTGGCAACTTGTGGAGCAAGGCGGCCGCGCTCGGAGCCGACTACATCGCCACCGGACACTACGCAATCATCGAGCATCACGACCAGGGTGTCGTGCTGCGCAAGGGTCGTGACGCCCGGAAGGATCAGTCATACTTTCTTTTCAGCTTGAGCCAGAAACAGCTCAGTCGAGCGATGACACCTCTCGGCACAATGACGAAGCCCGAAATCCGCGAAATTGCTCGCCGGCTGGGCTTGAGGGTGGCAGACAAGGTTGACAGTCAGGAGATTTGTTTCGTTCCTGGAAACGACTATAAGGAGTTCCTTCGCTCCCACCTCGGCGAGGGCGAGTTTCACCGCGGCGGCATCTACAATGTCGACGGATCGTTTCTCGGAGAACACGCTGGAATTGAGCTATTTACGATTGGCCAACGTAAGGGGCTTCCCGGAGGATCCCCCAAGCCTCTCTATGTCGTGGATATCGATCCGGAAACGTCCCGGGTAATCGTGGGAGGCGAGGAGGAACTCGTTCGGGAGGATTTCGAGGTGGATCGTGTGAACTGGCTGGTTCGGAACGAGTCGATCCCCGACGAAGTCACGGTAAAAATTCGCTACGCGCATCAAGGAGCACGGGCGTCCCTGGAGCGCCTGAATGGCCAGCGGGCCATCGTGAGGCTCCATGTCCCTCAACGTGCCGTTACTCCTGGCCAGGCAGCCGTGTTCTACGACGGCGACAAAGTGGTCGGGGGAGGTTGGATACTGCGCAAGCCCGCCCTGGTTCCCGCATGATTCGTTTGGTGCTCACAACGTTCGCAAACGCGGAAGATGCCGCAAAAGCGGTGCGTACGCTTGTCGATGAGCATTTCGTCGCGTGTGGAACAATCTTTCAGGGCGCACGTTCGATCTACCGGTGGAAGGACACCATCGAAGACAGCGGGGAGGCCGTTGTTCTGCTGAAGACGTCCGTTGAGAGATTTCCCGCGTTGGAGGAAAAGCTGCGTGCAATTCATCCCTACGAAACCCCGGAAATCATTGCCTTCGATCCTGCCGCCGCATCGAAGGAGTACGCGGCTTGGGTAATTGAATGTACGCTGTAGCGATCCACGGTCGGTCACATGAACACTACGGTCGGCGATGAGGACATAGCCGCTACAGTTCGTGTGTGTGCGAAAAGGTTAGCGGCGCGCGTACAGTGCGACTAGAGTGCTACGAATGGCGGATAGCGATCGGGCCTTCTGGCTGAGGCGCGCCAGGCGTGAAGCGTTTCGCTTCAACTTCGGCTGGTGGGTGCAGCTGTTTCTTCCGTGGGTTTTTGGCCTCGGCATCCTGGGCGCCGTCGGGGTGCTCGTGTTGCGGACCGTAAGTCAGGGCATTGGAGGGTTCGCCATCGCGGCCTTTGGTCTAGCGTTTGCCGGGATGGCCTTTTCGTGGTTCCTGGCCCGCAAGAGATTTCTTTCTCCAGTCGAAGCGCTCGCACGCCTTGACGCAGATCTTGGTTTGCACAACAGGCTGAGTTCGGCCTTTCAAGGCATCGGCGACTGGCCATCTCCGCAACCTCATGCAAACCTCGCGCTTCACTGGAACTTGGGGTCAGTGCTCAAGCCACCATTGATTGCCATGGCGCTTGTGGCTGCCTCGATAGTGATCCCCTTGCCGAAGGACCAGTCCAACTCGCCTCCCCCGGCGACGGCCAGCCCACCATCGTGGGATTCGATTCAAGTCAGGCTGGATGCGCTACAGAACAGCGAAATCGTCCAGACTGAGGCAATTGACGCTTTGCAAAGGTCGCTCGATGCGCTGCGAAACCAGTCAGCAGACCAGTGGTATCGTCACGAGAGCCTGGAGGCGAGCGACCAGCTTCGAGAGCAGATTGATCAGTCGGCTGGAAATCTGGAGGAGCAGCTGGAAATCGCGCTGGGCGTCATGGAGACGGCCCGCAACGTCGAGAAAAGCCAATTGCAAACACTGGCACGGTCTCTGGACAATGCTCTTGACCAGACGATCCGAGGGATGGAGCTCGGAGCGTTGCCGCTCAACGAACAGACGCTTTCGCAGCTCAAGGGACTCGACAGCTCGAAAGTCCGCCAACTTTCTTCCGGCGAGTGGAAGTCTTTGAGTGAAAAGCTGAAGGCAGGCGTTACCGCGAGTTCGATCGGCCACTCTGCGGGCACTAAGGCCCGTGAAGCGGTGCTTGCGTCGATCCTCGGTCAGGGCGCCGGGGATGTTGACCGCGGGCCTGGTGCGGCCCCATTGATGCTGAAGACCGAAAAGACTCAATTGGGAACGACCCAGACCGAATCCGTTGAGAACGACGATCTTTCACGTGCAGCGGTCGGTGACCTCGCAGGGTTGAGCGCCGGCGAGCCGCGAGAGGATAAGGCGACGTGGACTCCAGGTCAGTCTGGCGGCGAAAATTCGTCGATCGGATCCGGCAGCGAGGCCATCTGGGATCAAGTCGCTACTCCTGATGAGCAGGAGGCGCTACGTCGTTTCTTCAGATAGCCGTGCGGGTGAAGAACCGGCTGCGCAATTTGCGGTTGGAAATTTGCTGTTGAATCGACAGATTCTGCGCCCCATGCCCGACATTTCCGCGGATTCGAATACCGTCAACTCGGCCGCAACCAAGCTTCGCCGCCTGCGCGGCGCTCTCAATCAGGTCCTCTTTGGGCAGGAGGCTTTTGTCGACGCCGTCCTAACGGGGCTGCTGTCGCGTGGACACCTGCTCCTCGAGGGTCTGCCGGGTCTAGGCAAGACAGAGCTTGTGAAAGGTCTTGCCAGGGCGCTTCACATTCAGATGCACCGCGTGCAGTTCACTCCAGACCTGCTGCCGGGCGATATCACCGGAAATCCGATTCTTCAGGAGGTTGATGGCCGGAGGGCGTTCGTATTTCAGCCAGGTCCGATCTTCGCGAATCTCGTGCTCGCCGACGAAATCAATCGCGCCTCGCCAAAGACGCAATCCGCTTTGCTGGAGGCTATGCAGGAAAGAAGTGTGACGGTGATGGGAGAGACGCACCAACTTCCGGATCCCTTCTTCGTGCTCGCAACCCAGAACCCGATCGAACTCGAGGGAACCTATCCGCTGCCGGAAGCGCAGCTGGATCGCTTTTTGTTCAAGCTGGAAATCACGCGAAACTCGGTTCCAATACTCCAGAAGATTGTTCAGAACCGGCAAATCGGTGTGGCACCGGCCATTGAACCGGTGATGAGCCGAGAGGAACTGGTCGAACTCTGCGATGTCGCCAGCACAATTCATCTGCCGGATGTCGTCGCGAACTACATAGCCCGCATCGTGAATGGAACCCACGAAGGAAGCGCTGCGGAAAGTGTGAAATTTGGGGCGAGTCCGCGCGCTGCAATGGCTCTCGCAGCCGCCGCGCGGTCCGCCGCTTTGCTAGAGGGCCGGCTGAATGCCAGCTTCGAAGACGTCGAGAGACTGGCCGCGCCTGTGCTTCAACATCGCATCGTTCTCGATTACACGGCGCGTCTCGCTGGCAAGACGCCCGCTGATGTCGTTCGGGCGCTCCTGGCCGCAATTCCTAAACAGGACAAGGTGGCCCCCGACGTCCTGAAGGCCGCGAAAGTATGAGGCGACTGGCGGCTTTCGCACTTGCGTTTGTTGCGGGATCCGGTGCCGGACGCGCTGAGCGCGTCCTGCCGAGCCCGAGCTTCGAGTCGGACAGCGGCGTTCATATGAGAATCATCAACTACTACGAGAGCATTCCTCCGAAGGGATTCTTGCCGCTGCGTGTCGAAATCAAGAATTTCTCCGGTGCGCGGCGCACCTGGCAATTCCGGACTGCTCACTCACAATTTGGTTTCCGTTCGATGCAGTTCGTTACATCGCTGGCAGTCGATGCCGGCAGCGAACGCGCGTTCGAACTCCTCGTCCCGATCGCCCCGGGATCGATGACAATCGCACGGTATTCCGATCTCTCGATCAACGTCTCGGGATACGCGGTCATCAGCGGAACGTCGAGCGAACACTCCTCCGGCAGCGGGTTGACTCCCACTCCGTTCCTGGGAATGGGCGAGGCGCTCGCAGTCAAGGAGTGGGGTCCATTGCGGGAGCTGTTGGAAAAGAGCCACTCGCGGGCGTTGGATGGTACACCGATCGATCCTCGCTTGATTCCCACGGACTGGCGTGGGCTCGCCGGTTTCGAAGTTCTCATCTTTGGTGAGTCCGAGTGGCGCGAGATACCTGCTCCTCAGCGAAATGCCATTCAGGACTGGGTGATCAAGGGGGGCAAGCTCGTGGTATTTCGTTCGGGCGCCGCGAACGACGCCACTTTGCCGCAGGGAGGCGAGTTGGGCATCGGAGAAGTCGTTCATTGGGTGCCGGGTGATGACTTTCAGGATTCCGTTGTCCGCATTCTTCTTGCATATGAGGTTCCTGCCGCGGGATCTCCCCTGCAGAATTATACGTGGCAGTGGCCGCTCGCTCTTTCGATGGGCCGTCCCGAGCCTCCCGGGCTGCTGATTATCTCGTTTGTGGTGGGATTCGCGCTGGTGATTGGGCCGCTCAACTTTCTTGCATTTGCCCCGCAAGGCCAGCGTCACCGCTTGTTCTGGACGACGCCGGCGATCGCCCTTGCCGCGAGCGCCCTCATGGGCATTTTCATTGTCTTGAGTGAGGGTTTTGGCGGGCGGGGAGACCGGTTTGGCATTCTGGTGAACCTCCCTCAACTCCGCAAATCCGCCCTTTGGCAGGAGCAGGTGTCACGTACGGGGGTGCTCGCCTCAGGCACCTTTATGCCCTCGGAGCCATCGCTGATACTGCCCATAGGCCTCCGGGATAGTCCCGGAGGGTATTCGGCGTCAGAACGAGGCAAGACGTACCTTCTCGATGGTTCGACATGGTCGGGGGACTGGTTTCGCAGCCGCACAACCCAGGTGCAGATTTTTTCAGCCGTCCTTCCGACACGATCGCAGATCCAGCTCGTGTCATCGCCGGACTCGGCACCATCGGTGATCTCATCCTTCGAGGAGACTTTGGAGGACTTTTGGTACTTTGATGATGACGAGATGGCATGGAGGGGCCAGGATCTGCGGCCTGGAGAAAAGCGGCCGTTGCAGCGCGCGGATTACAAGGAGTTTGAAGTGTGGTGGAGGGATGCCCTGAACCCGGCTGGCTACATAACCCGTGACCGCGCGCAGGCCTTCGCGAAGAATAAGAAGGGAAAATTCTTCGCTTCCACGCAAAAGCCTAGGCCCATAACGTCCTTAAGCGTCATCCGCTGGAAGGATTTCAGCGGGTTGATCCTTGGCCAACCTTTGCGATGAAAACCTTTCTGGACGAGATCCTGGCTGACGTCCGCACTGAACTTGAGGTGACGAAAGCCAGGCGTCCCCTGGCGGAAATTCGACGGATGATCCTCGATGCGCCGACCGTCCGTTCGTTTCCCGCGGCGCTTTCGGAAAAATTTCGGCTTATCGCCGAGGTCAAGGAGCGTTCACCGAGCGTCGGGCCGATGCGGCCTGAGAACGTCGCCGCCGCGCCGATCGCGTATGAGGATTCGCCGATCGTAGCCGCGATCTCGGTGCTCACGAACCACATGCATTTTGGGATGAGCATCGAGCACCTGAGCTCCATTCGAAAGTCAGGAACAAAGCCGGTGCTGCGGAAGGATTTTATCGTCGAGGAGTATCAAGTGCGAGAGGCTCGGGCCTTTGGAGCCGACGCAATTCTTCTCATGGCCAACGTGCTTGATCGAGCTCGCATGGCGGGGTTCTACGACCTGGCGCGCGAGTTGGGCATGGAGGCCCTTTTCGAAGTTCATACGGAAGAAGAAATTTCTGCCTTGCCGCGCGACGCCCGAGTCGTGGGAATTAACAGCCGAAAATTCAAGGCGAAGAGTGGATTTGTCGGAAAGCAAGGTGCCTCCGAGACTGATTTCAGTCTGGATTACTCGGCATTCGCACTGGCGGAGAAAATTCCGGCTGGGACGTTGCGAGTCGCGGAGAGCGGGCTTTCGCCCCAGCACGCGGTCCAGGTGAGTGAGCGCTTCGACGCCGCTCTGGTCGGCACCTCGCTGTTGCGTGATCCGCGCGGCATTCTCGCGTGTCTCGAGGAATTCGAGCGAGCCATCGACGCGCTCTGAAAATGGACGCGAAGAGGTCGGCTTTTCACGAAAACCCTGTGAATCAAACTCCGTCGGATTGAATGTCTGACCCCATCATCGAAGTAGAAAATCTCGAAAGGGATTTCGGCGATGTGAAGGCCGTCAACGGCATTTCCTTTGAGATAGAGTCGGGCAGGGTGGCGGGCTTCATAGGCGCGAACGGCGCCGGAAAAACGACGACAATGCGCATGATGGTCACCTTGGACCGGCCAACAGCTGGAAGTATACGTATCTGCGGCAAGGACGTGGTGGAACATCCCGCCGAAGCTCGCAATCGCGTGGGCTGGATGCCCGACACATACGGGACATACGAAAACATGACTGTTTTCGAGTATCTCGACTTCTACGGCCGAGCGTTCGGATACAGGCAAGCCGAACGCCGCGACCGCGTGACTCAAGTCATGGAATTTACAGACCTGTCGGTGATCGCCGACCGGCCCATGAACAATTTGTCGAAAGGTATGGGACAGCGGCTATGCCTTGGACGAACACTGATTCACAACCCGGATGTGCTCGTACTCGACGAACCGGCCGCGGGCCTCGATCCGAAGGCTCGCATTGAATTCAAAAACCTTATCCGGCTGCTCTCGCACCAAGGAAAGACCATCTTCATTAGCTCCCATATCCTCTCCGAACTGGGAGAAATGTGCGATCAACTGCTCTTCATCGATGC
>DATDAX010000084.1:0-13255 GCA_036525175.1 Terrimicrobiaceae bacterium
TCGAACTGATCCTGCTCGACCGCAGAGGTCAGCCCGCTGAACAGCCGGTTCGACAGCACGGCCATCCCGATGACGACCACCGCGACCGAGAAGATGAGCACACGAGGCGCAGACCTCTGGAACTTCATCGAAGCCCTCCCCCTACTATTTAACGTTCTGGGCCGGGCTCCGGGCGGGACACCCGGTCGTCCCCCCATGCGGAGGTCCCGAGGATCTGCCTCAGAGGCTCGCGCCGCTCCTTGGGCTCCAGACCGTTCAGCGCGAGGATAAACCAGCTTAGTGTGCTCTCCCCGGCCTCTTCCCGAGCGGATTGGGGCATGAGGTAATGCATGGGAACGCCTCAGTGTTTCAGCCCGGACCCGCTTCCGCAAGGAGATTGTTAGATGCAACACGCAATCGACTCAGGGGGCCGTCCGCATGCGCAAGTCCGTGCGCCCGGTTCCCGTCCTCCTCGGGGTGCTATTCGGAGAAGCGCTCGTCGGAACCGCCGGCGTCCATCGAGGGGATGCGTGGGCCGCTGGCAGCAGACAACCTGGCTAACCAAATCCCGGAGATCAAGCGCCGAATCCCATATCCTACCCAAGAGAACGTCGCCGTTGTGCCGGCGATGCGAAAGACGGTCCGGAAGTGGTCATCATGGTCGATGCCGGATCTTTACCAACTATTAGAAATTCTGGCACTGATCTTGCTGCGTTCGCGGCATGAAAATTCTTACAATCGCGTTGTGCGTTTTTGACTCCATGATAGTGGCATACAATTTGCAGCAGATAGCTTCGTGGGCTTCGCTCTGGATCTAAAGAACAAGTGTCATCGGGCGCAGAGTATTTTCCCGCGCTGCGGTCTCGATGTTGCGAAGCTGGCATAGTGACAACTTAGGTGTCACGATTTGGGCAATGCGTTCAAGCAGCAGGTGGGGTGCAGTATCGATTCCTAGGGCTCAGATGCGACGCCGTATCTCCGGTCCTGAATTGCTTCGCATTGGAAGGCTGGAAGCGCGACGGATTACGATAAACGGCGCTGCGCTCCTTACCTATGCAGGGGAGTTGGCGAATCTTCCCAAGAATGCCTTGCTCGATGTGCGGAAAATGTGTGCCTTTGCGTGCGAGTTCGAGACCCCGATCGCGTCTCACGTGGAACGGATGTTGGAACGGCTCGATGAGAAATTGGACGAGATAGCTCTACCTTTCAAATAACGGCCGAATTTGAAAGCGAGGCGAAAAGTGAGTGCGAGAAGGGAATGCTTGTAGGGCAGCACAGAGTTGGTCCGCATCGACGAGGTTGTATCTAGCCGCTCATTCCAGTGACCGGATCTCGTCCACCTGAAATTTTGATTATTGACTCTGAGCGATTGTAGATCCATTCCATGTGCCTGTGAGTCCGCTCTCTACTGCTGCAAGAACGAGCTCCAAGGAACATAGAGTTCGATGAGCTGGCTGGAAGCACTGGAAAAGACGAACGCTGTGGCGCATGCGGTTCTCGTGCTGTGCGTTGTTTCGATTGCCGGTTTTGCGATTGCGGCGATCAAAGTCCGCGGCATTGGGTTGGGCAGCGCCGGAGTGCTGTTTGCCGGCCTGTTCTTTGGGCATTTCGGCTGGAAGATCGAGCACAGTGTGCTGGATTTTGCTCGTGAGTTTGGGCTGATCCTGTTCGTCTTTACGATCGGCCTGCAGATTGGACCGGGTTTTTTTGCCTCGTTGCAGCGGCAGGGTCTGGCTCTGAACCTCTGCGCTGCGGCAATCGTTCTCGGAGGAGCTGGTTTGGCGGCTCTGACGGTTCCGCTGCTGGGCACCAAATCCTTTGCGGCGGCGGGTTTGTTTTCCGGCGCAACGACGAACACCCCTTCGCTGGGAGCAGGGCAGGAAGCGATCTCTGCAGTGTCGGGTGCAACGGCCGAGGATAAGGCAATGCCCGCCTTGGCGTATGCGGTGGCCTATCCCGGCGGTGTCTTTGGGATTATCGCCTCCGTGATTCTACTTGGAAAATTGTTTCGGGTTAAGGAGGAGGCCGAATTGGAGGCTTTCGAAAACGAGCGGCGTAGCCAGATCGTTCCTCTGCATCGGCGCAGTTTGGAGGTCACGAACGCGAATCTCGATGGCCTTCGAATCGGGCAAATTCCTGGAGTGCATGATAAGGGGGTCGCCGTCTCGAGACTCAAATCCGCCGACAGTGACGAGATCCGGCTTGCTACTGACGACGCAACGGTGCGCGTCGGGGACGTCTTGCTTGCCGTCGGCACGGAAGAGGCGCTGGAGAGTTTTCAAAGGATCGTCGGACGCCCTTCAGAGATTGATCTGATGCGAAGCCCGGCCCCGGTGGAATTCCGACATCTTCTGGTCACGCACAAGGAGGTGCTAGGAAAATCGCTGCGCCAGCTTGCGTTGGGCACACTGTGTGGAGTTGTTGTAACGCGCATCCAGCGCGGAGGAGTGGAGATCACAGCGCGGGCGGACTTTCGCGTCGAGTTTGGTGATAGCCTGCATGTCGTTGGAGACGCGAAGGGATTGGACGAGGCTGCGGCCATCGTAGGGAACTCGAGAAAGGAACTGACTCAGACCCACTTCCTGCCGGTCTTCGCAGGGATTGCTCTCGGTGTGATTGCGGGGCTGGTTCCCATTGCAATGCCAGGACTGCCGGTGCCAGTTCGTCTTGGACTTGCCGGCGGTCCCCTGGTTGCGGCAATCGTGCTAAGCTGGCTTGGCCGAATCGGGAAAGTGGTCTGGTACATGCCGTCCGGCGCCAATCTTGCCCTGAGGGAGCTTGGCATCGTGCTTTTTCTCGCCTGCGTTGGGCTCAAAGCGGGGTCCCGATTCATGGATACCTTGCTGAGCCAGGACGGTCCGGTTTGGCTCCTGGCAGGGCTGTGTATCACCGTCGTTCCTTTGCTGGTCGTGGGAATCGCCGCTCGGGTCCTGCTGAAGATGAACTTTGTCGTCCTCAGCGGGTTGATAGCTGGGAGCATGACCGATCCACCCGCGCTCGCGTTTGCCAACACGCTTGTAAAGAGCGACGCGCCGTCGGTGTCTTATGCGGCGGTATATCCGCTCACAATGCTGCTGCGCATCCTCTGTGCCCAATTCCTTGTTTTGCTCCTTGTTTAGCGACAGCTCACCCTAAGAGCGGCTGTTGCAGGAAGGTTTCAAGACGCTCGGGCGAAGGAGTTCGTTGATGTTGTAGCCACCGCCGGCAAGGCCAGCCCACGACCGTGGGGACACCACCGCCACAGTTTGCCCGGCGTTCTCCGCCTTGGCTTCCGTTTCAGAAGTGTCCCCGAGACTCCGGTCGCGGTGATTTTGACATCGAAAGCGCAATAATTTGCATATGTGACCCGAGCAGGCGATGAGTCTTGCCCTTGATCGACCCTTCCACTAGTTAGGCCGATTTGCTGATGATTGCCGGTCTTTTTTGCTCAGATCCAACTCACGAGCTTGTGGCGAACTTCGCTCGCGGCCGAGGCAGGGCAGATGACCGGCGTTCGCGAGCCACAAGCGGCGACGGCAGTCTATGGTCGCCTGAATAACCCTGGATCGCAGAAGTCATGGACTGGTACTGGTGGGTATTTTTCTTCTTGATCGTAGCCGTGCTCCTGGCGATGGATCTTGGGCTTTTCCAGCGAAAAGCCCACGAGGTCAAGCTGTCGGAGGCGGTGCAATCGACCACGCTCCGCGTCGCGCTTGCGCTGCTCTTCTGCGTCGGCATCTACCTGGGGTGGATTGGCGGCTACGAGACGAGGGAAATGGCATCGCAAGCGGGCTTGGAATTCCTAACAGGCTACCTGGTCGAGATTGCCCTGAGTATCGATAACGTTTTCGTATTTGCCTTGGTCTTCCAGTATTTCCGGGTCCCTCCGATGTACCAGCATAGGGTTCTTTTCTGGGGCATTTTGGGAGCCCTGGTCATGCGTGCCATCCTGATCTTCGCCGGTATCGCGCTGATTGAGCGTTTTCATTGGGTCATCTACGTTTTCGCTCTCATTCTGATTTATGGCGGAATCAAAATGATTCGCCATGATACGGAGGACACCGACCCGACGAAGAATCCGATCCTTAAGCTCTTTCGGAGGCTTGTGCCGGTGACATCCAAGTTGCACGGCCAGAGCTTTTTTGTCAGGGAAGGCGGGCGTCTGATGGCAACGCCGTTGTGCGTCGTTCTTGTGGCGATCGAGACGACGGACTTGATTTTTGCGGTGGATTCCATTCCCGCGGTGATTGCGGTCACGCGCGATCCGTTCATCGTTTTCACATCGAACGTCTTCGCCATTCTTGGCTTGCGGGCGATGTACTTCGCGCTGGCTGGGATCTTGAAGCTTTTTCGATTTTTGCATTACGGCCTGTCGGCCATCCTCGTCTTCATCGGAGTGAAGATGATGCTTTCAGATACGCCATACGCCATTGGAACGGTGCAATCGCTGGTTGTTGTCTTCTCGTTGCTGGTTGCTTCGGTGTCGGCTTCGTTGGTGATTCGCAAGAAGTGACGGTCGCGCCCCAGAGAGGCAGGGCAGGACTTGACCGCGGGCGGATGGATGCACAGGATGCGCGACCTTGAGCGTCGCATCTCTTCCTCAGCTTCGTTGGGACCTCGAATTTCTTGCGGATAACAAGACCGTCCGCTCGAAACGCTTTGGCATCCCAACCGAGGCGAAGTCCGTGCGCTATCCCATTCGCCTGCTTCGCTATTGGTTCGGTTATCATTTGCTCCGTCAGGAAGGCGAGCGGTGTTCCCGCCCGCTTGAAGTCGCAGAGATCGGCGTGCATACCGGCCAGATGCTGGAGTTTCTTCGGTCCGCGCCAAAGCAGGTTCCACTTGGTAAGTGGACCGCTGTTGATGCCGTGATGCTGACGGAGAAGCTGCGCAAAGCGGGGTACGACGATTTTTTCGAAGCCAATCTGGAAGATCCGTCATTCGATTTGCCGGCCGACTACGATGTCGCCGTTCTCTTGCACATTTTGGAGCATTTGTTCGAGCCCGAGGCTGCGCTGCAGAAGGTAGCTCGGCGTATTCGCCCGGGTGGAGCGCTTGTTGGGGGCTTTCCAGTCGTGCCCGCGGCATTTGCAAGGCTGCGGGAACGCAAGGTCAGGCGAACCGCCGCTTCGATGGGACATGTAAGTGTCTTTTCTCCTGCTCGCGTTCGGCGAATGGCGAAAGCCTCTGGTTTGAAGGTGGAATTTTTGAGCGGCGCGTTTTTTATGAGGAGCAAGGGAAGTGCGCTGGAAAACTCGGCGCTTTGGGCGCGGTTCAACCTTTTTTGGGGGGCGGCTTTTCCCGGCTGGCCAGGCGAAATTTACTGGTTGATGCGGAAACCGGCTTTTGGTTAGCCATCGCGGCGAGCGTGCGCCGGACTTGGGACAGGTCTAAAGCTCAGTGCCCTTGCCGGATTCAGGGATGATAACCTCGGTTTCAGGGAGTTCCCGATACAACTTGAGCTGAAACCAATCGATCGCGGCTCGGTCGCCGTGCACGAGGATGATCTTTTTTGGACGCAGGGCGATTGCATACTTCAGGAGACTTTCCCTGTTGGCGTGCGCGCTGAAATTGAACTCTTCCATGTGGCAACGCAACTTCACGGGTGGAAGCTTGGCGTCGAGCACGACTTCGTCGCCGTGGTGCGCAGCTCGAACGCGTCCGGCGGGAGACTCCGGGTCGGAATAACCGACAAAGAACAGGCTTTGATTCACGTCACCTAGCACGCGGCGCGCAAAGATATTGGAAAGCGTATTCTCTGTCATCATGCCGCTCGAGAGCGCGAAGATGCATTTCTTGCGTGGCGAGATGCTGTGGACTTCGTTTCCGGAGAGAACGTAAGGGGCCAACTCCTGGAGGAGCTGCATTTCCGAATGGGCGCGCTGGGGATCGTGCGACATGGCATCGTAGAGCCCGCTCAACTTGGTGCTGAGCCCGCCGATGTAGATGGGAACAGGCGCCAGCAAGCCGCGAAGCCGCATCCGCCAGAACATGGCCAGGAGCTCTTGGGTTTTTCCAAGGGCAAATACAGGAATGGTGACACTGCCTCCTCGCCCAAAAGCATCGCGAATCGCTCGAATGAGGCGCTCCTCTTCGTTCGCACGCGTGTATCCGACAGGAGTCGGTGAGTCGCCGCGGGTCGTCTCCATCACAAGAACGTCGACACTGTTCTCCGGAAAGATTGCGCCGCGAATGAGAGTCTGGTTTTCAAAATTTACATCGCCTGTGTAAAAGACAGTCTTGCCTTCCGCGCGGATCATCACGCCTGCGGCGCCGAGGATATGGCCGGAGTGGAAAAATTCGCAGGTCATCTCATTGTTGCGCTCTCCGCCCAGATCGTATCTGCGCCCGATGACACACGGCTGCCATGACTGGCGTGAAAACTCCACCCCGCGATGCGTGAAGAGCGGGTAGTTTTGAATCTCATGCTCTTCCTTTTGGCGCAGCATCACGTTGACGGAGTTGTGCAGCATGACATCCGCGATCCGCGTTGTTGGCTCCGTCATGAGCACCTTGGCCCTGGGCTCACGCCGCGTAAGGAAAGGAAGCGTGCCGATATGATCCTGATGAGCGTGGGTGACAATGATAGAGCTAACCCCACCGTCCGGAATCAGCTGGAAATTTGGCGTCGCGGAAAGTCCCTCCTGCTTTGGATGCATGCCGCTATCCAAAATTATGGATCTCCCTTTCGTTCGGAGAAGGTAGCAGTTCGCCCCGATCTCAACGTCCCTCGTCAGATTCCAAAACTCCATTAAGTCACGCTATACGCCGAGAAAACTAGGTCAGGGAGTGGAAAATTCATCTTTTACGAAACTTTGCCTGGGGTGATTGTAACTGCGGGCCTCTCGGCGGTCCGATTGCCATCCCATCATGCAGTCTTACGTTCCAGCCGGCACAAAGGAAAGCCTAAGGCTGTCTCGGCGCAGTTTTTTGCGAACCGGTCTTCTCGCGGGGGCATCGGTTCTGGCTTCTTCTCGACTTATTGAGACGGCGGTACCCGACGCTTCCGGATTCAATCTTGAGCTTCGCCGCGGCGCCGATAAGGACGCTACGGTCCTTGTTCTTATCCAGCTTTCAGGCGGCAATGACGGATTGAATACCGTAATTCCCTACACTGACGACGCATATTTTGCGTCGCGTCCGAGCTTGGCGATTCCTCCGTCCAAGGCCCTGAAGCTTAACGATCATCTTGCATTGAATGGCATGCTTGCCGGATTTCGAGAGCTTTACGATTCCGGTGAACTTGCTGTCATTCTGGGTGTGGGTTATCCAAACCTCAGCCGCTCGCACTTTCGATCCACAGAAATCTGGAGGACAGCGTCCGACTCTAATGTTCTTAAATCCGAGAGCTGGCTGTCTCGTTCCGTTGATGCGCGCTGCACGTTCAAGTGGGAGGCCCTTCTCCGGATGACGCGGAGGTCTCGGCCATCCGCAGGCTATCCTTGTTGCCAGCTTGCGAGAGGACTGGACCTTGTTTCCCGGTTTATTTCCGCAGGTACGGCCCGGATCTTCTGCTTGAGCCAAGGCGGCTACGATACGCACAGCGGACAGTTAACCTCACACCAGCGCGTCTTGAAGGACTTGGACAACGCGTTGAAAGCGTTTGTCAGCGACCTCAAGGTTCATGGCGATTTCAGGCGTGTTCTGATCATGATTTTCAGCGAATTCGGTCGTCGCCTTGCGGAGAATCATCACGGTGGCACCGATCATGGTTCGGCTGGGGCAATGCTCGTCGCCGGAGGGGCCGTGAGGGGCGGTATATGTGGGGAACTGCCTAGCTTGACGGGCCTCGCCGATGGCCAACTCGTCCACGGTATCGATTTTCGGAGTGTGTATGCGACCGTCCTTGAAAAATGGCTCCATGCGCCTAGCCAAGACGTCCTTGGCCGTAAATTCCCCACTCTCGCCTTCCTTTGAGGTCCTAAACGCCATGGAGCCTGGTGCGGCCCGCGTGTTGCTTTGCTTGAGCAGCCTTGATTGAGACGCCGGGCACGAGTATATTTGTCATCTTTTCGCATGAGCACAAAGCCAGTCTCTCTATACGACACGACTCTGCGCGACGGAACGCAGGGAACAGGAATTTCGTTTTCTGTGCTCGATAAGATTCGTGTGGCCGAGAAACTCGACGCCTTTGGAATTGATTATATCGAGGGTGGCTGGCCCGGATCAAACCCGAAAGACGCGGCGTTTTTCGAGGAGGCGGCACAGCGCGAGTGGCAGCATGCGAAGATTGCGGCTTTCGGGATGACCCGACGCGGGCGCATGCAGGTCGATGAGGACTCCCAGGTTCAAATGCTGCTGGCCGCCAGGACACCGGTTGTAACGATCGTCGGAAAGACCTGGCCGTTGCATGTGACGGAAGTGTTTGGCGTCAGCCTCGAAGAAAACCTCTCCATGATCGGCGATACGGTTCGCTTTCTCAAGGAGCACGGACGCGAAGTCTTCTACGACGCCGAACACTTCTTCGACAGCTTTCACGAGAACGCGGAATACTCGCTCGCGACCATCAAGGCTGCGCATGATGCCGGCGCCGATCTGGTCGTTCTCTGCGATACAAACGGCGGCTCGCTGCCTGAGTTTTTGGGCGAGGCGACTGGGCGAGCCGTCTCGCATCTTGGCGTGCCGGTCGGCATCCATACGCACAACGATGGCGGTCTGGGTGTTGCCAACGCCCTCGTTGCGATCAAGGCCGGTGCGGTGCAAGTGCAGGGCACAATCAATGGTTATGGGGAACGCGTCGGCAACTGCAACCTCACGACCCTGATCCCGACCTTGCAACTTAAGCTTGGAATGGAAGTCATCCCGAACATGGGCATGCTGCGGGAGGTTGCGATCTTCGTCGACGAATTGGCCAACGTCCCCCACGACATACGCGCGCCCTATGTAGGCACGGCGGCGTTTACGCACAAGGGTGGTCTGCACGTTCACGCTGTACAGAAGTTGGCGCGCACCTACGAACATGTCGACCCCTCGCTCGTTGGCAATAGACAGACCATCGTCGTATCAGACATGTCCGGCCAGACGAACATACTCATGAAGGCTCGAGATCTTGGATTTGAGCTCGGTAAGGGTTCGCCGGAGGTCTCGCGCATTCTGGGGCAGATCAAGGATGCCGAAGCGCAAGGCTACGAATACGAAGCAGCGGAAGGTTCCTTTGAACTGCTGGTTCGCAGGGCGCTTGGAAAATACCAGCCGCTGTTTGACCTGAAGGAATATCATTGCCACTACCGATATACTGGACGGAACGGCTCCGATCCCTGCGAAGCCACTGTGAAACTCCTCGTCGGCGGCGTTCCCGAGTACACCGTCGCGGAGGGGGACGGACCCGTAAATGCCCTGGATGCTGCCTTGCGGAAGGCACTCAAGCCATTCTACGCATGGACGGATGAGGTTCGCCTTGTCGATTACAAAGTACGCATCGTGGACGGCGCTCGTGGCACAGCCGCCCGAACGCGCGTTCTGATCGTTTCGACCGATGGTCGTGATACCTGGGGAACTGTCGGCGTCTCCGACAATATCATTGAAGCCAGCTGGCGGGCGCTCGTGGACAGCTTTGAACTGTATGCCCTGAGAGTCCCAGAAAAGCCTGTGACCTAGCAGGGTTGGCATTTTCAGTTCGTGCGTAAATGGAGCGCTGAGCGAGGACGTTTACGTCTATTGAGGCTCGGCACCGCCGCCGTGTTGCTGGCGTGTCCCCTTGCCGGGTGCGTTGATCACTACCTCGTGCACCAGCGACTGCCGCCTGCAGGCGCCCAGCGCTCGAGCGAGGTGGCAATTCGTGGGGACCTGCGCATTCGCCTGGAGTGGTTGCGACCGGCGAAGCGCGGGCCGTTGCCGACAGTGATAGTTCACCCAGAGGCGGGACACCAGGCGTCGGAGATGCGTGGTGTGTTGAACGACCTGGCACAGGCGGGCTATCTGGCAGTCGCTGCCGACTACCAGCGCCGCATGGGCATTCGTTGGCGCGAGAGCCTCTTCCCGTGGCAGAATCCGCGGGATCCGAGACGGGTCATTGAGCTGGTTCGTGCAGATCCCAGCGTCGACCCGCAGCGTATCGGGCTCCTCGGCTTCTCTCAGGGCGGAGTGTTTAGTCTCCTTATCGCTGCGTACGACGGCGGGGCGGCCGCGGTCGCCGCATACTACCCAGTTACCGACTTCGAGAGCTGGCTGGAAGCGCCGGGCGGCAGTTTCGGGCGCCGGCTTGTTTTTCGCTTGATCCGTACTGGCTTCCGCCGCGCCAGCGGTGCGCAAAGCGATGAGGAGTTCCAGGTCGTGCTGCGGCGGGCCTCGCCGTTGCGACAAGCGGAGTCCATTAACGTTCCAGTGCTCCTTGTCCACGGTGATCGCGACAACTCGGCGAGCGTCGAGGAGTCGCGCCGTTTGGCGCGACGTCTCTCCGAACTCAAGCGGCCGGTCGAACTTCTCGTGATCCCCGGTGCCGGCCATGTCTTCAACTTCCGCGATAGACGCCTGGCGAGCCTCGCTTGGCAAGCCACCCTCGCGTTCTTCGAGCGGCACCTGAAATTAAAGCGAGACATACCGCCTTCGCAATCCAGCGTTCGATCTGCCGCCGGAAAGACGCATTCGCGCTAAACAGGCGAGTAATGGGTTCCAGTATCGACCGCATGACTTAATGTTGAGTTCAGTTTCAATTCACGAGGAACTTAATTGGTGGCGAGCTTCGACTTGGAGTTCGTTGTCCTTCGGTTTAATTCGCGCCGCAGGCCTTGCTCTCCGCGTTCCATGGCCCAGCGATGATTCCAGCGAAATAGAGGTTTCAAGAGAAGTGAAAGCGACTTCAGCAACGGCTTCTCAGCGCGGAGCCGCCAATCGAAAACGATCTCGAGATCCTTGCCGTGCTCGTTGAACGACCAGATGCCGCGCCCGATGAAGTCCCCTGTAGCCTCGATGGTGAAACCATTCGGGCGCCGCGTTTCGATAATGCGAGCGTCCACCGCAGACGATAGGGAAGGTTGCCGCGCGTCAATAGGCGATAGCTCTGGCCAAGCCCGTCTTTGCCGGCGGGCGCGAGAGGGTTGACCGCAAGGTAGACCTCCGACCACCAGCGGAGATAGCCGGGGACATCCGTCAGAATCTCATAAGCCCCGGCGGCCTTGCCTTTCGCGTGCCAGTTGGTGAGAAAGACGTAGTCGTTTGCTTGCATATTCCGCTTTGATGACAGTGACCTCCGGGGAACGGCAAGGGCGAAGAGCGCTCAACCGCCGTCGCTGGTCGGTTGGCCAACCGCCTCGTAACGATAGAAGCGCGCGTAAAAGTCCGGATCAAGCCGATGGGCCTGAAAGGCCAGAATGGTCCTGAAAGGGCCCCCGCACACGGGAAAGCGCCCGTAGCGCTCGTAGATATAGCGGCAATAGGCGATCGTCGCGGCGATTGCCCTTGGAGAGTAGGGCGGGATACCCGCTTGAACGGCCGCACCGTCCTTCCAGCCTGTTGCCGCACCTCCGTCACGAAATGTGCCGCGCCCTTCCGCGTACTTATAGTCGAGAAACGCGTTCACTGCCTCCTCCATGTCGCGATAGTAGGGTGGACAAAATGGCTTTAGCAGCACGGTGTCGTTTTGCTCGAGGCCGATTGGGGTGGGCACCTGAAAGTCAGTCGTCCCTCCGTGGGGTAGGCCGATGAGCTTGTGCAAGGGAACGCTCTCCATGCGAAATCCAAGGGCAAGTGGCCAAATGAAGGGGTGCGCGGCAAAATGAGGAAACCCGCCAAGGCCCAGAGCAGCGCACATCAGGCCGAGATTCTGATGGATTGCCCCCTGCTCGATTGCGGCAAACTCGCAGACCCAAGTTTCGATGAAGCTCACTGTAAGCAAACGACCCGCCGAAGGATCGTCGTGAAGTGATCCGCCCGCGCTGCGCGCAAAGGCGGCGACCCCTGCAGGCTGGAGCCCATTGCGGTCATCCACGACGAACATTGCAAAATCGTCGTCAAAGACCGAGAGCATCACGTTGATGTAGAGCGCGGTCAGCTCCGCGACCGGAAGGAAGTAGGTCGTGCCGGGCACGTTGGCCATCCATTTGTTGAACGGCGCCACGAATGGCACTTGGCAGGGGACATTCAGGCGATGGTCGGCGATCTCGATGCGCGCCTTTTGGTAGAGCGGTACCAACTGCTTTTCGCGCGCGGTCCGAATCAGTTCCGAAATCTCCTCGCGAGGGTAATCCTGCGGCCGCTTCAACATCCAGGTGCCGGCGTCATTCAGAACGAAGACGGCGCAATCGTGCATGGCGTCGCCGCTAGCGATCGTTCGCGCGATAAAATGCGTCATGATATTCCCGCCGCTTGACTCGGGGCTGGCGGAATGTCCGTATGGCAGTTCGGCCAGGGCGTAGCCGGTAACTCCGCAAGCGGCGAATGCCAGAGCGGCTTCCTGCTCCTCACTGAGAGGATTCGGAGCGCGTTGGCTTCGAAACGCAAGCGGACCGGTTGGCAGGTTCATACCCTGCGCAAAACGCCGAGATCTGCGCGCGAGCATGGCATCCATAAGAGAGATGTCGTCCGGTGCGTTTGGGTGCATCTCCATGGGACTCGCAATGAAATCAGCTATCGGGTCTTTTCGATCTCTGCCCGGTTCTCGCGGAACGATTTTCCAAGTGGTGCCTGGCTCGAAGACCTTGCGGATTCTCCAAGCGTAGGCAGGTGTTGCTCGACAGGCTTTCGCTCGGCGAAATACGTTCTCCAGCTTCGACGCGCAATTCGGGTTGTAATTGCGGTGACAACCAGCGTGGCCACCAACCCGAGACCATAAAATGCCCATGTGACAGGATCATGCGGGCTGACGCCCGCGCTCGTCCGCAGCGCCTTGCCAACGACAGCCCCTATGTAGGTGTAGGCAACGCTTTGGGGAAGAAATCCTACAAATGATGCGAAAGTAAACTTCCAAAATGAGATATGAATGAGTCCTGCCGCATAACTAACAAGGCTATGAGGAATAATCGGCGACATCCGGCTGATGAGAATCATGCGCCAGCCTTCGGCACAAACAGCCTTCTCAAGGGCTCGAAATTTTGCGTTATGACCGATCTTTCTCTGCATCCAATTCCTCGCCAAATACCGACTGGTAAGAAAATTCACTGCGGCCCCAACGGTTGAACTGATGGCCACAAGGGCCGTGCTGAACCAAAACCCGTAAACGGCACCCGCTCCAATCGTAAGGATCGAGCCCGGGAGGAAAAATACACAGGTGAGTGTGTAGAGAACAACGAACCAAACAGCACCAACCCATCCGCTATGCGCGATCCACTCCATCGAGTGGTGAAGGAATTCTGAAAGGCCC
>DATDAX010000085.1:0-3370 GCA_036525175.1 Terrimicrobiaceae bacterium
CCGCCCCCGGCATTGTGGATCAGCACGGTCTCCTTTGGTTTCAAGGCACCCATGACAACGAGCAGTTGCCACGCGGTAAGGTAGTTTACCGGAATTGCTGCAGCTTGCTCGTGCGAGATCGAGCCCGGTTTTTCGAAGGCCTGCCTCTCGGGCACAACGACGACGTCCGAATAGCCACCGAAACGCGTCAATGCAAGGGTTTCCCTGCCAGTCCAGGACGCGTCAACACTGGCTCCCAAGGCGTCAACAACGCCGGAAACCTCATAGCCGACGACACAGGGGACCTTTGGCGAGTCCGGATACAGGCCTTGACGCGCGAGGATGTCGGCAAAGTTTATCCCGCTGGCTTTGACGCGAATCCGGATCTCGCCTCTGCCCGGAGTCGGGTCTGGCGACTCGCGCAACTGCAGTTTTTCCGGACCGCCGTGACCGGTAATGAAGATCTGTTTCATATGGTTGTAGAGGTTGTGTCAACCGCCTGTATGTACTTGGCGCCTGGTGCAGCCGCCCTACAAATCACACAAAAAAGCGGGCCGCCTTGTCCAAAATCCAGCGCTTCGTTCGTCGAATCATCTGAAGGGCGTTGCCCGTAATTAGTACTAAGAAAACACGAAATATGAAATCAGAACTGACAACAACAGAACCCAAGCGGCCCTCGGCAGGCCGCACAGGAAAACCTATCCCCGCCGGAATGCACTCGGTGACGCCGCACATCGTTTGCTCGGGTGCCGCTGAAGCCATTGAGTTTTACAAGAAGGCGTTCAATGCGGTGGAAGAATCCCGGATGCCGGCTCCAGACGGGAAGCTCATGCATGCCGTCGTCCGAATTGGCGATTCAAAAGTGATGCTCGTGGACGAATCGCCCGATTGGGGCTGCCATGGGCCGAGATCGCTCAAGGGTTCACCGGTAACCCTTCATCTCTACGTCGAAGATGTCGACGCGGTCGTCGCACAGGCGGTCCGTGCCGGAGCGAAGATCACCATGCCTGTCGATGACATGTTTTGGGGCGACCGCTACGGCAGGTTGGAAGACCCATTTGGTCACCAATGGTCGGTAGCCACGCATATCCGAGAGGTGAGCCCCGAGGAAATGAAGCAAGCAATGGAACAAATGTGCGGCTAGCGGTTGCACAAGCAAGTCCTTAACCACACAGGGTTGCCGCGGCACCGAATCGGCTGTTAAGGCCCGTTCGGCCGCGGCAAGCGCCCTGCTCGTCAGGCAGCAGAAGCGCAATGCTCGCGCCAAACCGATATGCTTGTGCGGCGGCTAGTCGTGGGTGTTCAATCTCGCATGGTGTGGCGGCGCGAGCTTCCGGAAGATTCTGAGCAGGAGATTTTCATCAAAGCGGCAACCAAACTGAGCACGCTCGCAGGCAACAGCGCGTTTCCCACATGGCTGCAGAAAACAATCACAAGACAACCATGAATCAGGAAATCATCCTCGAAGCCTCGCGGGCAACGCTCGCAGGCACGATGTCCTTTCCAGAAGTCGTAAGCAAACTGCTTGCGGCCGGAGTGGAATACTACCATGTCGACTATGTTGGGATGCGAAAGACTTTTTACAGCGGCGGCGGTGAGACGGTCGTGACACCGATCACTTATGAAGGACTGCCTCCGGTGGCCGCGGAGTTCTCCGCCGACAGCCTGTGTGCGGCGATTGTCGATAGCCAACGCCACGGGCAGCACTACCGCGACTTCACGCGCCGCGCGATGGAGGCCGGTGTGCAGGGCTATTTCGCATTCCTACGAGGGAAGAGGGTCACATACTGGGGACGCACAGGAGACCAGCACACCGAATGGTTTCCAGGAGCCAAGCCGGCCAGCAAACCCTAGGCGCCTCGCCGCTCTCGGCAAGCGCTTGGCGGCTATTGTGCCCCTGCTGTCGGACGGACGATAATCTCGTTGATATTGACATCGGCGGGCTGCTCGATCGCATAGGCGATGGCACGTCCGATCGCATCGGGCGTCAACGCCACCTTGCGAAAGTCTTTCATCGACTGGCGCGCGGTTTCGTCCGAAATAGTGTCAGCGAGCTCCGACTCCACAACGCCTGGCGAAACAACCGTAACCCGGACATCCGTATTTTCTAAGCGGAGGCCCTCGGAGATGGCGAGCACGGCGAACTTCGTTCCGCTGTAAACCGCGCACGTGGCCCAGACCTGATGGCCGCCAATCGACGAGATATTGATGATGTGGCCTGACTTTCGCGACCGCATTGCGGGCAGGACCGCAGCGATGCCGTGGAGTACGCCACGGATGTTCACGTCGATCATGCGATTCCACTCGTCGATCTTCAGCTCGTGCAAGGGGGAGAGCGGCATGACGCCGGCATTGTTGACAATAACATCGATCGGCCCAAATTTGCTTTCGGCAAAGGCGGCAAATCCCCTCATATCATCGAGATTGCTGACGTCGAGGGCGCGGCATTCGGCGGTGCCTCCGGCTTCACGAATTTCAGCGATGATCTTCTCGAGCCGATCGGTACGGCGGGCGCCGAGGACCACTTTCGCGCCTTCGCGAGCGAGCAGACGCGCGGTGGCTTCGCCAATTCCGCTGCTGGCTCCCGTAATGAGAATGACCTTGTCTTGGATGTTTGTGCTCATGGTTTCCAGTAGATTCGCGATGGTGCTTTAATTATGTTTGCGGAGTGCTTCGGGAAGCCGCTTCGGGCCCCGCTTCCGTGCGGTAAAGGATCCTGCCGACGTGATCAGCGATTTCTACGCGGAGTTTCATCGTCGGCTGTGAAGCTGTGCCGTCAACGTATCAATATGAGGCCGTAACCGCTTTGATAAGCGTTCCCTTTCGCGCACGGTTTTGCAAAAGCGGCACGGCAATACCCTTACGAGCCCTAAAGGAACATTCCACCGGAAGCCTCCAGACGTTGGGCATTAACCCATCGGCCCTCTTCCGAACAAAGGAAGGCGACGACTCCTCCTATGTCATCAGGCACGCCGACCCGGCCAAGCGCGGTCTGAGAAGCGAGGAAGCCCTTGATTTCCGGATGCTGCTCAAAGGCGCCCTTGGTGAAATCGGTTTCGATCGCCCCCGGGGCGACGACATTGGCACGTATCCCGCGCGGGCCAAGTTCCTTTGCAAGGTAGCGCACCAACACCTCGATTGCGCCCTTCATCGACGCATAGGCGGAGTAGCCGGGAATCGCGAAGCGGGCAAGTCCTGTCGATGCGCAGACGATCGCGCCACCATCCGCAATGACAGGCAGAAGCTTTTGCGTCAGAAAATAAACACCTTTGAAGTGCACAAGGAGCAGGCGGTCGAAGTCCTCTTCGGTCATCTTCTCGAAGGGCGCCGAACTATCGATGCCTGCATTGTTAATGAGGAAGTCGAAACTGCTTCGATGCCATTTCGATTC
>DATDAX010000086.1:0-5883 GCA_036525175.1 Terrimicrobiaceae bacterium
CGACAGCGGACTGCCTTGGACAACATCGGAGCGATGGGGATTTTTTTCGGCCATGCTTGCCGCGCTCATGACGAAAGGGCCCATTCTCTATGCTTTTGTGCTGCCAGGCATGGCGGCCTTCTGGTTTCTGGGACCCAAAGAACGCCGTTCTCTTGTTTGGAGTGGGTGGTGGACGTGGGTATTGCCACTGGTCTTGTTTGCCGTCTGGCTCGTGATCGGCTGCTTGACGAAGCCCGAGTTCTACAACGACGTGGTGATCAAGGAATTCATGAGCCGCTTTGATCAAAGCCTCAAGGCATACGAAAAACAGCAGCCGATCTGGTTCTATTTTCCCCACCTGTTGCACAAGTTCGCGCCATGGAGTCTGCTTGCCCTGGCACTGCCAATCGCATCCGAGAATGTGCGTAGAAGAATCAAGACCGACCCAGGCACACTTTGGCTTGCCTGCTGGGCTCTTGGCGGATTGCTCTGCATGACCTTGATTCCCTCAAAGCGGGTGGATCGGATCTTTCCCGTAATTCCCCCTCTTTGCCTTCTCCTTGTCTCGATGGTTGCGGCCTGCCAGTGCGGCAAACGCGTGCGAGCGTGGTGCGGTGGCGCCGTCATCTTCGCCGTCGCGGCGGTCTGGGGTTATTTCTTAACGATCATCTTCATCGGCTATCGCAACGGCGACGATGCATTGGCGCGCTTCGGACGCCAGGTACAGACGCTCGCGAAGGAGGCTGGCGCCCGCAGCATAAGCATGGTCGAGGGACGGGACGAACCTATGGTGATCTATTGCGATGCCGGCAGCTATGTTCTCATAAAGCGCACCACACGCGAATTCATCAATGGTGAGCGGGATGCGCTTGTGCTTCCTGAACGCCGCATCCAGGATCCGAGCGCCTTGCCTCCTCCCGCTCTCGACTCCGGTCCGATCTCCAAGCACGGCGAGAGTCGATACCTCCTCTTCCTGCGCCCAAAAACAATGCCCTCCCAAGCGGTTCCTTAAGGCAATTGCTTTTGACCATGACCGCTCAATTCCCTTAGTCTCTGGGTCAATTTCAAACCAACAAACATGTCCCAGCTTCCTGCCATCATCTATACAAAGACCGACGAAGCGCCGGCCCTCGCGACCTATTCCCTTCTGCCAATCATCCAGGCGTTCACGAAGCATGCTGGCATCGCGGTGGAAACCAGGGACATCTCGCTCGCGGGCCGCATCATCGCCAACTTCCCGGAGTATCTCACAGAGGACCAGAAGATCGGGGACGCACTCACCGAATTGGGAGATCTCGCTACCAAGCCGGAAGCGAACATCATCAAACTGCCGAATGTCAGCGCCTCTGTCCCCCAGTTGAAAGCGGCTGTCGCGGAATTGCAAAGTCAGGGATACAAGCTGCCCGATTACCCCGACGAACCGAAAAGCGATACGGAAAAGGAAATCAAGGCGCGGTACGACAAAATCAAGGGAAGTGCCGTCAATCCAGTCCTGCGAGAGGGCAACTCCGACCGGCGGGCTCCAAAAGCCGTCAAGGAATACGCGAGAAACAATCCGCATTCGATGGGTGCCTGGTCCGGCGCTTCGAAAACCGATGTGGCTACCATGGGCAAGAACGATTTCTTCTCGAATGAGAAGTCCGTCACCGTGCCCGAGGCAACAAACGCAAGAATCGAGTTCGTCGCGGCAGACGGCGGAGTTACCGTCCTCAAGGAGAAGACCGCGCTCAAAGCGGGCGAGGTTCTTGACGCCACTGTGATGAACAGGAAGGCGCTCATTGCGTTCCTTGAGAAGCAAGTGGCCGAGGCGAAGCAGCGAGGCGTGCTCTTCTCGCTTCACATGAAAGCCACGATGATGAAGGTGTCCGATCCCATCATCTTCGGGCACGCCGTAAGGGTCTTCTTTAAGGACCTTCTTGCCAAGCATGGGAGTGTTTTCAGCGAACTTGGCGTCGATTTTAACAACGGCTTTGGCGACTTGGTCGCAAAGACCCAGAACCTTCCGGCCGACAAGAAAGCCACTATCGAAGCCGATATTCAGGCAGCTCTTGCCAGCGGGCCCGAACTCGCAATGGTGAATTCCGACAAGGGAATCACAAACCTTCACGTCCCCAGCGACGTCATCGTAGACGCCTCGATGCCCGCCATGATTCGCTCCTCTGGCCAGATGTGGGACGCCAAAGGCAAACTACAGGATACCCTTGCTGTCATCCCGGACAGCAGCTATGCGCGCGTTTACCAAGCCGTCATCGACTTCTGCAAGAAGCATGGCGCCTTCGATCCTCGCACCATGGGTACTGTGCCAAATGTTGGGCTGATGGCTCAAAAGGCTGAAGAATATGGCTCGCACGACAAGACCTTTCAAATCGCGTCGAACGGCACCGTTCGCGTGGTCGATGCCTCCGCCAAAGTCCTCCTCGAACACCCCGTCGAGGAAGGCGACATCTGGCGCGCTTGCCAGACCAAAGACGCGCCGGTTCGCGATTGGGTGAAACTTGCGATCAACCGCGCCCGCGCTACCCACAGTCCAGCCGTGTTCTGGCTCGACAAGCACCGCGCCCACGACGCGGAGTTGATCAAGAAGATCGAGACCTACATGAAAGATCACGACACCGCCGGCCTCGAAATCAAGATCCTTCCACCCGCTGAGGCCTGCGAGTTCACGCTTGAACGTCTGAAAGCTGGCAAGGAGACCATCTCGGTCACCGGCAACGTCTTGCGCGACTATCTTACGGATCTATTTCCGATCCTCGAGCTTGGAACAAGCGCCAAGATGCTCTCCATCGTTCCCTTGATGCAGGGTGGCGGCCTATTCGAAACCGGTGCGGGTGGCTCCGCGCCAAAGCACGTCCAGCAGTTCACGGCGGAGAACTATCTGCGTTGGGATTCCCTTGGCGAATTCCTCGCGCTGGCGGTCTCCCTTGAGCACCTGAGCGATACTTTCGGCAACCCAAAAGCCAAGGTTCTCGCCGACACCTTGGACGAGGCCACCGGGAAATTCCTTATCAACAACAAGTCCCCATCGCGCAAAGTCGGAGGCATCGACAACCGTGGAAGCCACTTTTACCTCACGCTCTATTGGGCCCAGGCCCTCGCAGCGCAGGATAAAGATCCCGACCTCAAGGCAACATTCACACCGATTGCTGAAAAACTCGCCGCCAACGAACAGAAGATCGCCGGCGAACTCCTCGCCGTGCAAGGCAAGCCCGTCGACATCGGTGGCTATTACCACCCGAACGACGCTAAGGTCTCCACTGCAATGCGCCCTAGCGCAACTTTCAACGGAATCCTGAGCGCACTCTGAGTCTCGATCCGGGACTTCCCACAGCTGCTCCCTCCCACACCTCTCCGACCAATCAGTTCAATGAACACGACGACTAATATGGAATACCGACTTCTGGGCGGCTCGGGCTAAAGGTCCCGGCTCTTTGTCTTGGCACTGGCACCTTCGGCGGAACCAATGAATTCTTCAAGGCGTGGGGCGCCGTCGGCGCCGAGGAAGCCATACGACTCGTCGACATTTGCCTCGAGGCCGGTCTGAATTTTTTCGATTCGGCGGATGTCTACTCCGAAGGAGCAGCCGAGGAAGTCTTCGGAGCAGCCATCAAAGGTCGCCGCGATCAGGTGCTCATTTCTACGAAAGCGACCTTTCGAAGCGGCCCCGGGCCGAACGATGTCGGTTCCTCGCGCTTCCACTTGGTGCAGGCCGTGGAAGGCAGCCTTCGCCGCCTCGGCACCGACTATATCGACCTCTTCCAGTTGCACGGTTTTGATGCGCTGACGCCCATCGAAGAAGTCCTAGGCACTCTCGACGATCTCGTGCGCGCAGGAAAAATCCGGTACATTGGCTGCTCGAACTTCTCGGGCTGGCACCTCATGAAATCCCTCGCAATCTCCGAAAAATACGGTCTGCAGCGTTACGTTGCTCATCAGGCTTATTATTCTCTCGTCGGACGCGAATTCGAATGGGAGCTCATGCCGCTCGCTCTTGACCAAAAGGTTGGCACAGTCGTTTGGAGCCCGCTCGGATGGGGCCGCCTTACCGGCAAGATTCGTCGCGGCCAGTCCCGCCCCGAAACCAGTCGCCTCAATACCAAGCAGACAGCGGATGCCGGCCCGCCGGTCGATGACGAATACCTCTACAACGTCGTCGACGCGCTCGACGCCGTTGCAGCAGAAACCGGAAAAACGGTGCCGCAGGTTGCGCTCAACTGGCTTCTTCAGCGTCCCAGTGTTGCGACGATCATCATCGGCGCACGAAATGAGGAGCAACTCCGCCAGAATCTCGAGTCTGTCGGCTGGAATCTCAGCCCAGAGCAAGTCGAGAGACTCGACGCCGCCAGCGCGAGTACGCCAATCTATCCTTACTGGCACCAAAAGGGCTTCGCCGAACGCAACCCTTTCCCGACCGCTTGACTCATATTTGAAAGATCGCCTCGGAGTTCAGACTTTCACCGAAGGTTCTGAAAGCGGCGGCGCAGGCTCCTTCGCGCGCGGCATTTCCTTGCCTACGAGCCCGTAGAACTCGCGGGCGTCGAGCGACTCCTTGTTCAGAAGTTCGGTCGCGATCTTCTCGAGCTGATCACGGTGCGCAGAAAGGATCTGCTTTGCCTTGGCGTATGCCTGGTCGAGGATGACTTTCACCTCCTCGTCGATGTCACGCGCAGTGGCCTCACTGCAATCGCGCTGAAATTGACCGTCCAGTCCAGGCAGGAAAGCGGACTGGCGCTGCACGCAGCTCACCAGCCCGATGCTTTCGCTCATACCGTAGGCTGCCACCATCTGACGGGCGAGGGCCGTGGCGCGCTCGAGATCGTTCTGAGCACCGGTCGTTACTTCGCGAAAGATAATCTCTTCAGCGGCGCGCCCGCCGAGCAGACCGGACAAGCGCTCCATGAGTTCCGCGCGCGTCAGAAGGAACTGATCCTCGGACGGCAACTGCATCGTATAGCCCAACGCAGCTCGGCCTCGCGGGACGATGCTGATTTTGTGGACCGGGTCGGCGCTCTCGCTGTAAGCCGCAACGAGCGCGTGGCCTACTTCATGGTAGGCGACCCGCCTCTTCTCATCAGCGTTCAGACGGCGGCTGCGACGCTCCGGACCGGCGACAACCTTCTCCACCGATTCTTCCAGGTCACGCTGCGTAATCGCGCTCGCCTTGCGCCGCGCAGCCAACAACGCAGCCTCATTGAGCACGTTGGCGAGGTCCGCGCCGGACATGCCGGCCGTGGCCGCTGCAAGACGGTGAAGGTCCACGTCCGCAGCAAGCTTTTTCCCGCGCCCATGAACCTTAAGAATCGCCTCGCGACCGTCCAAATCCGGGGCGTCCACGACAATCTGGCGATCGAACCGGCCCGGACGCAGCAACGCCCGATCAAGAACTTCCGGGCGGTTGGTTGCCGCAAGCACGATCACTCCCGCATTGGCCTCGAAGCCGTCCATCTCCACGAGCAGGGCATTAAGCGTCTGCTCGCGTTCGTCGTTGACCGCTCCAACGTGAACACCACGCTGCCGGCCAATCGCGTCCAACTCGTCGATGAAGATGATGCAAGGCGAATGCTGCTTAGCCTGTTGAAAGAGGTCGCGCACGCGCGACGCGCCGACACCCACGAACATCTCGACGAAGTCGGCCCCGCTCAGGGAGAAAAACGGCACCCCGGCTTCTCCGGCTACGGCTCGCGCAAGCAACGTCTTTCCCGTTCCCGGAGGGCCGACCAGCAACGCCCCTTTCGGAATCTTCGCGCCGAGCGCCTCGTAGTCTTTGGGATTTTTCAGAAAATCCACCACCTCCTTCAACTCCTGTTTGGCTTCATCGCATCCTGCGACATCCGCAAATGTAACGCCGGTGTTTCTATCCACGATCAGCTTGGCGCGGCTCTTACCAATGCCAAGAACACCCTCCCC
>DATDAX010000087.1:0-3697 GCA_036525175.1 Terrimicrobiaceae bacterium
CGCTTCTCGAAGCACTTTGGTTTCTCTGGCTTCAGCGAACTGCAGACCATCTTTCGGCGGGCCTATACGGATCAGGTTGCGCCGGTGCAGAGTTACCAACAGCGTGTGCGCAAGCTGATCAAGAGCAACCGTGGAAGGCTGCGGGGGTCGGACATCGCCCGCGAGTTCATCGAGGGAAGCCGGCACGGGCTCGACGAACTGGAGTCCGGGCTGGACGCCGATGCCTTTGACCAGGCTCTGGACCTTTTGGTCAGAGCAAAGACCATTTACATCGCTGGGGTGCGACGCTCATTTGCTCCGGCTTCGTATCTGGCCTACGCGCTCCAGCACACTCGAAAGCGCGTCATCCTTGCGCCTGGACTGGGGGGCATGCATCGGGAGCAGATCAGCAGCATTCGCAAAGGCGATGCACTGGTGGCGATCAGCTTCCTGCCTTATGGGAAGGAAACACAGTATTGCGTTCGCATGGCGCATCACAACAAAGCAGGTGCGTTGGTGATTACGGACAGTCAGCTGTCTCCGCTGGCGCGTTTTGCCAGCGTCCTGCTGATAGTGAAGGAGGGCAACGCCTTCGGCTTTCGGTCTCTGACAAACACGATGTGTCTTTGCCAGGCCCTGTTCATTTCCCTGGCCTACAAGCTCGAACTTAACATCGAGCAAACCCAGGAAGATCCGACCGAGGTACCATGACGGCGAGAAATCGATGCGAGGGTCTTGATCCCTGATGTTTGATTCGTGGCCACTGTTTGCAGTTTTTGTGTGCGCCATCGTCTATACGATTGGCGCTCTCTGTGCCAAGCGGGCGCTCGCGGGTGGCGCCACGGTCTGGCAGGTTAATTTCGCCGCCAACATGGCGATGTCGGTGTTGTACCTGCCGTTCTGGCTGGGCGCCGATTGGGCGATGGTTTTGACTCAAGGTTACAAGCCGATTCTTGCTGCGGCGGCATTCTTCACCGGGCAGCTTTTTACGTTTGCGGCTCTTAGGAAGGGCGATGTCTCGGTGGCGACGCCGCTTCTTGGGGCAAAAGTCATCTTCGTTGCTTTTATCACAAGTTTTCTCTTCGGAGAGGCGGTCGGAATGAAATGGTGGCTCGCGGCCGCTGTTTGCACGTGCGGCATTTTCCTGGTCACGGGCTCACAGCGCAGAACCGAAGGCTGGACGCGGCATTCCGGAAAGACGGCCGCTTATTCTCTGACTGCGGCAATGGCCTACGCGCTTACGGACACGCTTCTTCAACATTGGTCGGTCGAAGTGGGGGTCGTGAGTTTTGTTGCCGTGATGTTCTCGTTCGTGGGCATCTTTACCTGTGCCCTGTATGTGCCGGCTGTTGGTTGGCGCAAGCTCGTGGTGTCTCCCGCGGTTGCCCGGAGAGCATTGATTTTGGGAGCGTTGCTGCTCGGGGCGCAAAACCTTGTCATGGCCCTGGCCATCCGATTTTCCGGCGATGCCACGGCGGTAAACATTGTCTACAGTTCGCGGTGTGTTCTCAGCGTCGTGCTAGCCTGGGCAACGGCGCGTTGGCTGGGCAGTCGGGAAGCTTCATTGCCCCGCCCCGTCCTGCTTCTTCGCCTTGCAGGCGCGCTGCTTCTGGCGGGAGCAATCCTGATGGTCTTGGTTTGAGATCCACTATCGCGTCGCCTGTGGATCTTGGTTTCCCATCAGGAAGCTCCTGGAATTCTCGCCAAGGATAGTACTGGGATCCTCGCCAAGGAAGAGATCGGCGAAGTCATCGTATGGCACAACGCCGGGAGGCCAAAAGACGCCTCGTCGCACGCGATCGGCCACCGTTTTCGCGCTGGATATTGCTGAGGCGAATACAGCTTCTTCCAAGGGAAGCTTCTCGATGCCACTTTCCTCGATCCGTTCGGGAAGGAGAAAGTATCCGACCACGGGAGGCAGCGGTTCACCGGGCCAGCGGAACTCTGCGAGCGCACGGTAGAGGGGGAGTTGCAGGTCCAGCCATCGAGCCGGTTTCCCGTCGACCAGGGTTCCGAAAGGTTCGTGCCTTTCGGCGACATTCTCGAGGTGGGTTTGGACGGGGGATTTTCGCTTCGCGAAGGTCTTGTAGTCGAGGATGCGCCGCTGTTGCGTTTCCTCATGAATGTCAATGCGGTCGAGCGAGCCGACTACCGGCACGCCTGCCAATATAACGGTATGCTCCTTCTCGAAGCGAAACTCTCCATGATGAATTCGCCAGCCGGCCCGGCGTTCCTCCGCTTGAATTCTCGCAAACTGGCGCAGCCGCGCCCGGAGGCTTTCCCGTTGCACCCGCAAGGGGAGGGAAAGCCGCTTGCCGAAACGCCTGGCTAAGAGCGCGTCAAGCTCCGCGAGAACGAATGCTTCGATCACGTCGGGATTCGAGGAGTCTCGGATCAACTCCTCGCGGGCGAAATTCTCCAGCGCCTTGTGAAGCACATTGCCGAAGTCGAGAGCGTCCATCTCCGTCTTCGGGGATTCGAATTTTCTCATCCCCAGAAGGTGCTTGAGGTAAAACCTTAGCGGGCACTTGAGGTAGTCGGCGAACGCCGTCACACGCAGCGTGGAGGGAGGCGGGCTTTTCGGGATTTCAAGACGCCAGGCTCGCTCTCGCGCGTGAGCCGTGCGCAACGAGTCGACGGGCTCGAAAACCTTCCTTACGCGAGCGCCGAGTTCCGCGTCTGGACAGCGGAACAGCAATCGTGAAGGCTTTGCCGGTTCACCGTCGGCTCCCATGCGGCAGAGCGTCAACTTCACCGCGCCCGGCTTGCGTGTTGCCAGTAGGCAGTGCAGGAGGTATGCATCCCGCGCGAATCGTTGGACGTTGCTGTGCAGGCCTAAAGCCACGCGAACGGAATCCGGGAGAAGTGGGTGTGCAGAGAGCCGCGTCGGAAGTGCTCCTTCCGTGCATCCTGACACGATGAGAGCGGAATGGGGCAACCACGGCGCCTCGAGCCATCCATTCAGTTCAATATCTGCCTCCCCATGACGTTCAAAGACAGCAACGCTTCGCATCTCTTCCGAGAAGATCGTCGCGTCGATGCTGGGCTTGGCGAGTGGAGAGTCCACAACCGCCCGAAGAAGACCGGACAAGGCTACCAAAGCTTCGGCCTCGCCGGACCCCTGGCTGACCTGCCTGCCTGCATAGATGGTCCGAAGGAATGTCAAAAGCCGGTCCAGCGATTCAGAGACGCCGAATCTCCTCCTCAGGCCCTCCGCGGCTGCGACGAGCGCAGCAGTTTCAGCGTCGCAGCTTCCGGGCGCGGCCTCATCAAAAAACGCGGCTGCGTCGCCTACGGTTTCCACGAGAATATCCCTCTGCAGCACATCCAGCGCGCAGAGAATGGCAGTCGGTCCGAGGCGCGACTCGCGGCATAGGATTCGCAGGAATACCGGGTGCTCCGCGAGCGTTCGGAGTTCGCCAATCCGGCCATTCGAACCAAAGGAAATCCAAAGCCTCGAAAGCGTGGCGCATTCGAAAGGGGCCAGAGGTTTTCCGGCAGGATCGTAGGGGGCAAGTCCCTTCTTCCGCAGCGCGCGATCATGGAACGGGACCATATCCGCATCCGCCACGCAGAGACCGGCGGCAGCCGGCCGGATCAGCCGGGCCACGATTTCCGCCTCCGATGACGGGTCGGCGGTCACCACGAAATCTTCGAGGCGCAGAGGCAGCAGGCTCTTCGACCAGATTTCGGGGTCGGGCCTGCCCCAACCATCGAA
>DATDAX010000088.1:0-4598 GCA_036525175.1 Terrimicrobiaceae bacterium
GTGCTTTTGCACTCGTGCTGCGCTCCGTGCTCCGGCGAGGTGATTGAAGCGGTCCGTGCCTCGGGTGTCGATCTGTCTGTGTTTTTCTATAATCCGAACATCCATCCTCGGGAGGAGTACGAACTGCGAAAGTCCGAGAATATCCGGTTCGCGGAGAAACATTCCATTCCCTTCGTCGATGCGGACTACGATAGCGACAACTGGTTCGCGCGCGTCAAGGGACTCGAATGGGAGCCTGAGCGTGGGGCGCGCTGCACGATGTGCTTCGACATGCGATTTGAGCGGACGGCACTTTACGCGCACGAGCATGGCTTTCCGGTAATCACGAGCTGCCTCGGCATTTCGCGTTGGAAGAACATGGATCAGATCAACGCCAGCGGCGTGCGAGCGGCCTCGCGTTATCCGGGGATGACGTACTGGACTTTCAACTGGCGGAAGAAGGGAGGCGCCCAACGCATGGTGGAGATTTCAAAGGAGGAAGGATTCTATATGCAGGAGTATTGCGGCTGCATTTATTCTCTTCGCGACACCAACAAGTGGCGCCTCGCTAATGGAAGGCCGAAAATCGAGCGCGGTGTGAAGTTCTACGGGACGAACACATAGCCGGCAATAAACCTGAGGTGCAACCGGACGCATTGTTACATGACCGTCAGGTGGTTATGCTTGTTTTTTTCGCAGCATTAAGAAATGGCTGTATGCTCTCGGAAAGCTTCTTGAAGGACGCGAAGTCTACCTGTTGCTGGCCATCACTCAGGGCCTCGGCAGGATTCGGGTGCACCTCGACGAGCAATCCGTCAGCGCCCATCGCCACAGCGCCGCAGCAGAGTGCCATCACAAGATCCGCCCGGCCACACCCCTGGCTTGGATCGACGATGACCGGCAGATGAGATTCCTTTTTTGCGATGGCGACTGCGGCGAGATCGAGCGTGTTGCGCGTATAGGTCTCGAAGGTCCTGATGCCACGTTCGCAAAGCAGGACATTGGGGTTGCCGTGCGCGAGAATGTACTCCGCGGCGAGGAGCCATTCCTCAATACGTTCGCTCATCCCGCGCTTGAGCAGGATCGGCTTGCCACTCCGCGCAGCCTCGATCAGGAGCTGAAAATTTTGACCATTTCGAGCTCCGATTTGAAGAATGTCCGCAACATCCGCGACGTGTTCGACGTCCCGCTCGCTGAGCACTTCCGTGATGATCTTGAGTCCGGTCTTTTCGCGGGCGAGGGCGAGCAGGCGAAGGCCTTCCTTGCCGAGACCCTGAAACTCGTAGGGGGACGTACGCGGTTTGTATGCGCCGCCGCGCAGGATGCTCGCTCCGGCCGCCTTGACGGATGCGGCGGTGCTAAGCAACTGTTCTTCGCTCTCGACCGAGCAGGGTCCGGCCATCAGGCAGAACCGCTCTCCGCCAATTTCCACTCCCGCCACGTTGACCACTGTATTTTCCGGATGCGACTCTCGGCTTGCCAGTTTGTAGCGCTTCTGAACGCGCAGGACGCTTTCGACTTGCGGCAGGGCAGTGAGCGACTCGAGGTTCGCATGGGTGCGTTCGTCGCCAATCGCGGCCACGACCGTTTGTGTTGCCCCGTGAATGGGCGCGGGCGTGTAGCCGAGCTTCTCGACTTCGGAGATGACCTCCGCGATTTGTTCTTTTGACGCTTTGGGGCGGATGACTATGATCATGGGTTCGGATGTTAACGTGAGCCGGAAAGACTGGTGCGATTTGCCAAATTTTCCAGCACAGGTTTTTTTATGAAAGAAAAAGTCAAGGACCCCCGGATCAAGAGTCTCGTGGCTGAAGTCGCCGAGGGAAGGCAGGCCGACATGCTCGAAGAGATGATTGAGACGGTCTTACGGTTCGGGAAGGATAAGACGGCAATTGCCGACCTCAAGCTTTACAACCGCGCCATGCGCGAGTTGCGTCATGCCTCAAACATCTTCGGCAAGTATCAGGGAATTCGCAAGGTCGCTGTCTTCGGGAGCGCCAGGACGAGATCCGACGCGGAAGAGTACAAGCTAGCCAGGGAGTTTTCGCGTCGCATTGTCGAACTTGATTGGATGGTGATCACAGGAGGCGGCGATGGGATCATGGGGGCGGCTCAAGAGGGAGCGGGTGCGCAAAAGAGCTTTGGCCTTAACATTCGGCTGCCCTTCGAACAGCGCGCGAACGAAACGATCCACGGTGACCCGAAGCTCATCAATTTTCGCTATTTCTTTACGAGGAAACTGCATTTCGTGAAGGAGACACATGCCTTCGTTCTGCTGCCGGGAGGATTTGGAACCCACGACGAGGGCTGCGAAGTCCTCACCCTCATGCAGACAGGGAAAAGCCCAATCGTTCCCATGGTTCTGCTCGATCGTTCGAACGGCCACTATTGGGAAACGTGGAGACGGTTTGTCGTCAACGACCTATTGGAGCAAAACCTTATCGCGCCAACCGATCTCAACCTCTTCAAGATCACGCACAGCCTGGAAGACACCATCAATGAGGTGACGCGATTCTACTACAACTTTCACTCCTACCGCTGGGTAAAGGACAAAATGGTGATCCGGATTACTCATCGGCTCCAGCAGTCGGCAATCGATCAACTCAACAAGGACTTCGACACGTTGCTCGCCGCGGACAGGATCGTCCAGACCGCGGCGTTGCCCGAGGAGGCGGATGATACGCATCTCGCGCATTACCACCGCATCGTGCTCACGCCTCACAAGCGCGATTTTGGCACGATCCGGCAACTGATCGACGCGATCAACCGCGCAGAACGGGAAAGTGAGGAAGCTCCAGCGCCCGCTGCTGCGCAGGCGGAACTCGTCAAGAGTGGCGCTCAAGCGTAGCGCTCAAGCGCATCAAGAGCATTTGTGGTCTCGTCCGGAGAGTTCGCAATCATCAAGCGAAGCATGTCCTCGGTCAGCGCAGAAACGAATCGATCCGCTTCGATCTCCTGGGACAGACAGTCGTTCAGCGCTTTCTCAATTTCATGCGCCTGGAGCAAATGGGCGACAGCGATGAGATTCTTGAGGGTGGCCATTCGCAGATGACCGGCCTTGCGCAGCATGCCTAACAACCTCGGTTCCAGCCTCGCCGGATACATTCCGCTTTCCCGGCGAAGCACTTCCTCAGCCTCCCCAAGCAGACCGCGCATCGTATGGCATTGTCCCCCGCTAGGCAGAGCGTCGAATCTGGCGAGGATCTCAACAAGACTCCTGCTTTGATTTTGCTCCATCTCACGCCTGCGATTGATCGCCTTTCGAACCTGAGGGGAAAGTGATGCCCGCTCCATCGCAGGAAGCATTTCCGACAACTGCGAATCTGCGTCGAACAAAGTCCTCAACTCTTCGACGATCAGGACGGGAAGGAACTCGATATTCACGGCTGAGTAGCCCGCTCTTTGGGTTTTCTAGTCTCCAAGAAAAAATACAAGAGGCGACTGGAAAATGAAAGTGCTTTGTGGACGAAATAGATCGCCTCAAGTTACCCCTCGATGAAGCTCCTGCTTAGCAATGACGATGGAATCGACGCTCCTGGCCTCCAGGCGCTTTTGCGAGCCGCGCGGACCATCGGAGAACCCGTGGTGGTCGCGCCCGCCGGCCCGCAGTCAGGAGTAAGCCACGCTGTCACCGCGCACGGTCCTGTCCGGATCGAGTCGCGGAGGGACAACCATTTTGCGGTATATGGGACGCCTGCGGATTGCGTTCGCGTGGGATTACTCAAGATTGTTCCGGACGCGAAGTGGGTGCTCAGCGGAATCAATCACGGCGGCAACCTGGGTGCAGACGTGCATTATTCGGGCACGGTGGCCGCCGTTCGGGAGGCCGTGTTGCATGGCTGGCCGGGCGTGGCGGTGTCCCACTATCGCCACGAGAAGATGGAGTTCGATTGGGAACGCGCGGGGAATTGGGTCGCGCGCATCCTCGCCGACCTTGTAGTCAGGCCGATCGAGGCCGGGCTTTTCTACAACGTGAATCTGCCGCACCTAGGCCCGTCTGATGATGAGCCTGAGACGGTCTTTTGCGAACTCGATCCGCATCCCTTACCGCTGAGCTACAGGCACGAGGAGGGTGGCGAGTTGTTCTATGATGGCGTTTACCGCTCCCGTGAGCGAACCCGTGGTTCGGACGTGGATGTTTGCTTCGGAGGGCGAATCGCAGTGACTGCGATTCGATTGTTCTAGCGAATCTTTCTGGACATAACCCGGATTACTTGATTCCCGCTGCCGCGACCACACCCTGCGTAACGCGCCTTTGAAATATCAGGTAGGCGAGGGCGGTTGGGATCGAGGCCATAACCGCGACAGCTGACGTCTTTGCAAAGGCAACGCCATAGGCGGATTGGACCTGAGTCATCCCAACGGGCACGGTGAGCATGGGTGTGGAGTTGGAAATGATGAAGGGCCACAGAAAGTTATTCCAGGCCCCAATGAATGTGATGATAGCCATCGCATAGATGATGCTCCAGTTAAGCGGAATGTAGATATTGAACAGAACTCTAAACTCATTTGCCCCGTCGATGACCGCCGCGTCACGGAAATCCTTCGGAACCTGGTCAAAGAATCGCTTAAAGACGATCACCGAAAGTGGCGTCGCAATTTGTGGAAGGATGATTCCG
>DATDAX010000089.1:0-8182 GCA_036525175.1 Terrimicrobiaceae bacterium
CGGTCCCCAGATCATGAAGGGCTACTATAAGGATCCCGAAGGGACTTCTCGCGTGCTTCACGATGGATGGCTAAAGACAGGCGATATTGGGATGGTCACGTTCAACGATTGCTTGAAGATTGTCGGTCGCTGCAAAGACACGATCGTGCTGCTCAATGGCGAAAACGTGGAACCGCTCCCCATCGAGTCCAAGCTCGTTCATTCTCCCCTGGTTGATCATTGCATGATTGTCGGCCAGGATCAGAAACACCTCGGGGCACTGATTGTTCCAGCCCTCGACGGGTTCCGAGGGGCCGGCCTAATCGCGCCAAATCTCCTTGAACTCGCGGCAAGCGCAAAAGCGCGCGCACTCATGGAAAGCGAGATTCGCAGGCTCATTAGTCTCGAGCAGGGCTTTAAAAGCTTTGAGCGAATCGCTGATTTTCGCTTCGTGACCAAGCCCTTCGAAGTCGGGCAGGAAATGACGGTGACTTTCAAACTCAAACGCCACATCGTTACCAAGCAGTACGCATCGCTTATTGAGGAGATGTTTCCGGCGCAGCACGAGGCTCCCTTGCGAAGGGCCTAGACTGGTCCGGAGCCAACTATCGAGCAGGCGAACGCCGCAGAGTGTGGATTGTCACTTCGGACGGACAATTGAAGCGCGCAGGGACGCCGCTGGCGCCGGTTCCCCGCGAGGTATACCCCACAAGCGAACCATACTGCCAGGGGCCTGCCAAAAACCGCCGTGGGACCGGCGCGTTCCCAATAATTGCAAACCCGCCCGGAAGGCAGAGTTGTCCGCCATGCGTGTGGCCACTTAGCATAAAGGCGAAGCCAAGCCTCTCAGCCTCCACGTAGGTCTCCGGGCTATGGCTTAGCAAGATGGCAGTCTCTGCGGGAGGGACGCGTTCTCGGGCCTTCCTGAGGTCATGCGTGTGAAAGAAGTGAGGATCGTCCACACCACAAATCCACAGGCGGGCTCCGTCACGCTCGATGACGTCACATTCGTTCAAAAGCACGGTAAGCCCAACGGCCTCCAGGAATGCAACTTTCTCGATAAAATCATGGTTACCGAGAATGGCATAACGCGGCTCTCGAATATGCGGAACAAGCCGTCCCATCAACTCCAGCGAAATATCATGCTCCTGGGCGATCTTGTTGTGATAATCTCCGGTGAGAACCGCGACGTCGTATTCGAGTGCGTCGATCCTCTCAATGATGATATCGACCAGGGCCCGATCCAGGTCGAGGTGCAGATCCGCCAGCTGCATAAGGCGGAATCCTTCAAATTGCACGGGGAGCTCCGGCAAAACGACTTCGTTTTGCACAACCTGCACATCCAGAAAGTTGCGCTTGCCAACCTTGTCAAGACCAGCCAGCTCAAGGGAATGCCAGACGAGCGCGTCCATCGGAATGATTCCCTCGAACATGAAGAAACCTTTGCCCTGGTGCACTTCGCGCGCCCACAAGCTTGCCTGCTTGCGAATTCGCCGCTCAAGAATTTTCCGCCCCATGCGCTGAGCCAGCTTCCGATAGTCGGTATGACCTGCAGCCTCCGAAGGATCCATCATCGTGTTCAATAGCAGGCGCGAAATTGACAGCGCTCACAAGTCGAAAAAAAGTTGTTTTCCAACTTGGCGCCCCGGAATCTTTTATGCAATGCGGATCTCTCTCTTCCTCACCGCCTGCCTCATTCTCAACGCATACCCCTCCGAAGATGCAACGGCCTCCCCTGAGTCGCCTACGCCAATCGCAACGCCCGTCGCGACTCAACCCGCTGAAGCAACAGAAGGCATTGCGAAGGTCATCCCCGAAACAAAGATATCCTATGAGGGAGTCTGGACGACCACAGACGCGCAGGGGCAGGTCTTCGATATTGTTCTTTTTGCCAACGGTCAGGCCGTCACCAACTGGGTGAAAGGACCCGCTGGCGCTCGTGGCGAGCGTGGTTATTGGAGACACGACAAGCAGCGTATTACCGTCTTTTACAACGACGGCAGCACCGATATCATCGAGGAAACCGAAAGCGGATTCCAGCACCGTAGGTATTCGACCGGATCTCCCTTGGATTCCGAGCCCATCATTCAGGCCCAAGCCACGCGCTCGGAGGGCAGTCAAATGGCTCTAGTCGGCGTTTGGCGCCTCAACAAAGAACCAGACGGCTCCCACCTTTACATCGCTCTCCAATCCAATGGCAGCGCCGTCTCGACAATAAATGGCACGACAGAGGGAAAGTGGAAGGCCAACGAAAACGGGGCTCTCTGCGAGTGGCCAGACGGCTGGGTTGATCAAATTGAGCGCGGGAGTGGGGGCTGGCAAAAGCGTTCATGGATCGGATCGGAAACAAGCGCTCCCGCTGATCTCTCCCCGGCGGTGCGTGTTGGCGAAACACGCTTCACCGTTGAACCTTAGAATAAGAATAGATAGACTTGGGCGAAGAAACGCCGATCGACGGGACAAGGCGAAGATTACGCCGCCGGTGCAACACGAAGTTCGAGTTTCGGCGCGGTCTCGGGATGCCACGGATTCTCCGAGAACCCTGACGCCTCAATACGCCGGACATGATCTGCAGCCAGTTCGAGCACCCATGAAACATCCAATCCCATATGCTCCGGCGAATAAGGCGAAAGGTTCTTCGCCGCCAGGGCGAATAATCTCACCGCGGGGCGCATTCGCCTTCCGTCCGTCGGGTGCCAGGGCCGAATACTCTGCTTCTTCAAATGCACGAACGCTCCGGCGAGCTGAATAAGTCCCTTGAAGAAGGCGTGATTCTCGTCCTCGCGCTGTAACCACAAGTGCTCGAGCACATCATGGGCTTCGTAGTACTCCTGGGAGTTGAAGCAGATGAAGTACGCGAGATAGCACGGATCGAATCCTTGCGCCTTCAGACCAAACGACTTTACATAGGCCTCGATGCGCTCAGCCTTGTGGACTGGCTGTGTGCTCATCCGCAATAAATAAAGCCGACCGCAGGCACATTCTACTGTTTTTCCTCGAGCTTCTTTACCCGGTCGTAGAGCTTGTGAATGCTATTCAACAGTGCCAGGTTCCTCTTGTATTCTCGCATGGGCCTCGCGGGAACACCCACAAGAATCTCTCGAGGAGGCACGCTCTTCGTGATCGCCCCCATGGCGGCGGCAATTGCCCCATCGCCAATCTCAATGTGTCCGTTGACGCCGACTTTTCCGGCCAGCGTCACGTAGGTTCCAATACGCACGCTTCCCGAGATTCCCACCTGCGCGCAGATAATGCTGTGCCGGCCGATCGTGACGTTGTGGGCAATTTGGACGAGGTTGTCGATCTTGACGCCCTCCTGAATCCATGTCCGCCCAAAACGGGCTCGATCCACCGTCGAGTTGGCTCCGATCTCAACGTCGTCGTCAATCTGCACGGTGCCAGTCTGCGGAATCTTCTGTTGGCGCCCATCGCGGAGCTCATAGCCAAATCCATCTGAACCAATCACCACGCCAGGGTGGAGAATCACACGATTGGCGATCATTGAGCGCTCGCGGATCGTTACATGCGGATACACTTGGCAGTCCTCCCCCAACACTGCGTGGTGACCGATATATCCGTAGGCGCCGACCACTGTTCGCGCTCCAATCCGCGCGCCGTTTTCTACGATGGCAAATGCCTGGATGGTCGCGTTCTCGCCAATCTCGGCATCCGGTGCAATCAACGCCGTGGGATGGATGCCCGGCTCGAAGTCGATCGGAGCCGGTGCGAATACCTCGAGCAGCTTGGCAAAGGCCTCCGCCGGGCTGTCCACCCAGATACGCGTGGCCGGAACCTCCTCAGCGAAACCAAGCGGCACGAGCACTGCCGTGGCACGCGATTTTCTCAGTGCCTTGAGATACTTTGGATTCCCGTAAAAGGAGAGATCCCCTTCGGTGGCGTCATCGAGCGAGGCGAGGCCCACAATGGGCTTCTCGTAGTTTTCTGGAGAAACCCAGCCGCCGACACGCTCCGCGGCCTCGCGAAGCCTCATGGACTCAATTAGCCGCCGAGGATGGCTTCGGGGCGTTCTTGTTCAGGATCGAAATGATCTCGTTGCTGAAATCGAGGTCGGCGCGGGAGTAGAGAACCACCGGGACCTGCCCCATGCTTACACCTGTCTTGTCGAGCACGAGGTCGTATCCGGCGGCTTTCACCTTCTCGTTCACGACCTTCATGATGTCGTCGATAATATCCTTCCGCATGCGCATGAATTGCTCCTGGAGTTGGCGTTCACGGGTCTGGCGGAACTCCGCAATTTCCCGATCAAGGTTTCTAGCCTCCTGGACCTTCTCGTCCCGCTGCTTGGCAAGCTTCTCTTTTCCGTCCTTGCTTAGTTCGGGCTTCTCGATGTCCTGATTCGTCTTGTTGATCTCGTCCATCGCCTTCTTCAAGGTCTCCAGACGCTCATCGAGTTCCTTTTTGGCTGCCGTCCTGGCGTCATTGATCTTGGCCTCGGCGTCCTTGGTCTTGAAGTACGCGGTGAAGACCTTGTTCATATCAACGGTACCTAGTTTGATCTGGGCATTGGCAGCAGTGGAAACGGTGCAGAGCGCAGCCGTGCAGAGTAGAGCAGAGACGATGGATTTACGCATTTTGTGGGTTAGTAGAGAACAAGCAAACGACGAGTAGGATTCAAATTCGACCAATTTGAAACAATACCGTTCAAAATTGGTAGCCGATATTGAAATTGAATTTGCCAGGAGGGCCGTTGAAAGAGTCGTAAATAATTGGATAACCGTAGTCGACGCGAATCGGTCCGATGGGCAAGTCGAGGCGCAGCCCAACGCCGATGTCAGCATTCAGGTTTGAAGTGCTGAAATCGTACGCCGTAGGATTGACAAAGCCAAAATCGCTGAAGATCGCCGCGCGAACCCGCGATATAATCGGGATCGTGACCTCGAAGGTCATGTAGCCCAGCGAACTGCCACCGATAGGGTTATCGAACTCATCTACTGGGCCGACTTCGCGATAATCGAAGCCGCGGAGGTTGTTCGATCCGCCCAAATAGAGGCGATCGAAAATAGGCACGTCATCGCTGCCGCCGTAGCTGTCGACAACTGCCAACTCACCCTTCACCAGGAAGATGATGTCCCAAGGCAGGAGAACATACTTTGCGGCCTCCAGAGAGATGCCATAGTCCTCTACCGTCCCGCCTAGCGCGCCACCTGAGATAAACGCAGTGAGGTCCACAACCTCGCCCCTGCGCGTCAGAAACAAGCTGTCGCGCGTGTCCCAGACAAGTGAGCCTGAAAATGCGCTTTTCGTGTAGGTTCCTGCCGAGTCCTGAATCACCTGGCCGGCGTTATCTTCGTCAACGTCAAAGATGCGAATGCCTTCGATCCGATACTCCACGCGACCCGAGAGGCTGCGCCAAAGCTGCTTCCTTGCCTGGAAGACCGCCCCATAGTTGGTTTGGTCATAGACATCCGAAAGGAAGTTGGCCTCGCGATAGTAACCTTCTACGCCCACGGAGAGTTGATAGCCGAGGAACCACGGCTCGGTCAGCGAGATCACGAAGTCCTTGCGCTCCAAGCCATACTGGCCGCGAATGCGAAATCTCTGCCCGCCACCCACAAAGCTGGGCCAGTTGAACAGGTCGAAATTCGACTGTTGCAGCTCCGCGAATCCCACGAGGCTGTCAATTGTGCTGAAACCCGCGCCAAAGTTGAATGATCCAGTCCGCTTCTCTTCCACAATGACATTGAGATCCTTGCGGCCCGGAACGATGGTGTCGGCTGGCGACATCTCCACCCGGGAGAAGTAATTAAGATTCTCCAAGCGCTGGCGGCTTACGTTGACAAGTGTCGTGTCGAATATTTCCCCGGGCTTAACCGCAAGTTCGCGTCGGATGACTCGGTCCTTCGTCCGATTGTTGCCCTGAATATTGATCAAATTGACGTAGGACTGCACTCCTTCGTCGATCCGGTAGGTCACGTCAACGGAGCCCGGGCCGGCTGGGAGAATCTCAGGCACTGCAAGCATGTCCACGTAGCCCCTCGTGCCGTAAAAGTCCCGCAACGTTTTCAGGTCGTCTCCCATGCCTTTCGGTGTGAAGAGCGACCCGTCAACCATCTTCAAACGGGCCCTGATTTCGTCAGGCGGAACGATGTTGACACCTTCCAGCTTCACGGTGTTGACCCGATACTGAATTCCTTCAACAATTGTGATGTTCAATTCCACTCCCGTCCCCTCCAGCGGGACAGTCTGAACGTCGGTGACTTCCGCATCGGCGAAGCCACGATTCTGATAAAGAGTCCTGATGGCCACGCGATCCTCTTCCATCTGGGCGGGCAACAGCCGACCGCTCTTGTTGAAGAAGGTAAGAATGTTCCGGGGACGCGTCTTCATCACCTTGATGAGATCACGGCTCCTCACACTGTCATTACCGAAGAAATTGATGCGCCGGATCACGAGACGCGGACCCTCGGTAATCTGGAAGATCACTCGGACCTGGTTCGTTCCAGCAATTTCCTGTATCCGATATTGCACGTCGACGTCCGAGTAGTTTCGATCCTCGTAAATCTTAAGGATCTTCTGGCGATCAGCTTCGAGTTTTTCCTCAGAGAGCACTTCGCCGACTTTGGAGCTCACTTCCTTGCGGACGCGCCTCAAGGGGATCTGTTCCGCGCCTTCGATCAGGATTTCTTCGATGATCGGTCTTCCCTGAAGCAGGACTGTGACCCTCACGCCGTCCGCGAACGGTTCGGCAAAGATGCGGACGTTGGCAACGCCACCCGTCGCGTACAAGGCCCGGATATCGGCCTCAGCTGCGCGCTCGCTGTAAGGTGCACCGATCCTTGTGGCAAGGTTGTCGATCACGCGAGCCTTCGAGATGGACGGCGGCCCTACATACTCCACGACGATATCCCGTACGATCGGCCCGGGGGCCTGGGCCTGAAGTGACACACTGGCCGCCAGGACGGCCAAAAACAACGCGATATGTCGGCAAAATCTCATGGTTGGCAGACAGCCGTTCCCCGTAAAATCACAGGGGATCGGCCGAACTCGCAGTGCATGGCGAAACGAGACAAAAAGGTCAAGCCGTGTTTTTAAGGACACCCGGATAATCGCCTTGCAAACCCTGCTTTTCCTGCCGCCAAACCGCCTGATACATCCTTGTACCGTCGGGCCAGGTGTAGCACTGCTGGTGCACGAGGATGAAGCCACTTGCCGGACAATTCGCCCAAGCGCTGGAAAAACACGCTTCCGGTAATGTTATAGTCCCACGACCACTCGAACTCTTTGTCCCTTGGGACGGGCTCCTCTCGGATGCGCATTCCCGGCAAGCTTACCTACTACATCGATTACGATGTGATGATAGCGGGACTGAAGCGCCCTCAGCTTGACAACAGGCTCGGCTTCCGATTCGTGGGAAGACCCGCGATCGGGGGATTTGCATACTATGTCCCGCTTGACTACAGAGGGAAGCTTACTGACCTCAAACGATTTTTCGAAGCCAACCAGACGGTCATGATCGAAGTCGTCCTCCAGCGCCGCGTGGACGCAGGCGTCTTTCGCACGGCTTCGAGCCTCGCAAAGGAACAGATCAACCGAAAGCCACTCGGTAACGACATCAGCTAGAGTGGGTCTTGTAAGATACTTCCGAAACGCTCGGACGAAAGACGTTCGTTGATGGTATCAGCGGTGTCCCCATCGCCGGCAAGGCCAGCCCACGACCGTGGGGACACGGCCGCTACAGTTTGCCCGGCGTTCTCCGCATTTGGGCTCCCGCACCTTTTCGGAAATTCGTTGTGAGAACCGCTCTAACTGACTGCGGGATGGCAAACAAGCATGCTGGCGTTGCTTCGCAAGACAAGCGCTTCCGCCAAACGGCTGCCTGAATGACAGGCGGCGACCCCTATCTCGAATAGAAGCTCCGAATTGCCTGGGCTACCGCGTCGATTTCCTCCTCCCGCAATTCTGGGAAAATAGGCAGGGCAACCGTCTCTCTGGCGGCGCGTTCGGACTCTGGAAAGTCTCCCTCCTTGTAATCGAGATAAGAAAAGCACTCCTGGAGATGCAACGGGACAGGATAGTAAACGGCATGGCCTATCTCCGCTCTCTCGAGATGTCGCAGCAGTTCATCCCGCCGCTCTGCGCGGACGATGTATTGATGCCATGTGTGATGGTTCGTCAGCCCCGCGCCTTTCCAAGGCTCCGCCGGCAATTTGACATGATCGGATAAGTCTGAGAGCGCTTCTTG
>DATDAX010000090.1:0-7447 GCA_036525175.1 Terrimicrobiaceae bacterium
GAATCCCTCCGTCTCCGCCACTCCTAACCCATTGAAATCGTTGAATTTTGTAGCTCGCAGATCCACGCGCTCTGTCACAGCTGCATGTCACAGTCGGGACGGGAGGATCCCCATATTGATTCGAGGTCGCGATGTATCTGCATCGGCGAGGATCGCATTGGTGGATTCGTAAGGCCGTCCCGATAGATCTGGCCGAGTTCCTGGGGATTTTCCAATTGCGCAGATCGTTGCGCACCAGGGACGCGGCGTTGGCGAGACGGAGAGCGTTGCAGTTGCTGGTACAGGTCGATGACGTTTACGCGGTTCTGCGATCGAAGCGGCCGCTCATGCCAACCCGGCAGCTTGCACTCGCGCTTCTAGATGACGCGCTTAGCCTGAACAGTGGCACCGAGCCGATGGTCTCGCACAGGGCCGAGATGATCCAGCGGGCGCAGAATGCCGTTTTTGATTTTCTTGTGGCAGACATACGCCACGCCGAAGGCGAGGATGCCGGTGATCAGCTCGCCCCACATGACGGCATTGGTCAACAGCGGCCGATCCTGGTTACAAAAACAGATGCCCTTCAACTCTTGAAATCGGAGACCGCACACGGCGCCGAGAACGCGCTTGCAACGTCGCTATTGCAGGCCGTTGACCTGCTCGCCTCGGCGGATGTGAAAAAAGTGCGGGAGGGTATGCAATCCGCCATCGAGACTATCCGATCTGCCTTGGCATCTAGACCGTCCCCACACAGTCATCCCGTCGTACCGCAAAGCCAAGAGAATCATCAGGCCGCGAGCATCTACGACGCCCTGTTGCAGATGCAGAAGGATCTGCAATACGGGCTGGCTGAGATGAAGTCGGTTGTTGCCGAGCGAGCCGGCGTAAACGCTGCCGTAGCGCCACAGGTTGATGCGGCAACCGTCGCTGAGGCGATCAGGGAGGCCGAGCGCTCTCGCTGGTCTGCCGAGCTGCTTTCCGTGATGATCGCGCGCTACTACGAAGACGAGGTAAAGCCCGGGTCTGTCGGCTTGAAGCACAAGGAGGACGTCAAGAAGAGGCTCTCAAATTTCCTTGAGTTCACGGGCGACAAGCCAGTCCGAGATGTAACACGTGATGACCTAGAGATCTATCGAGATCATCTCGACAAGCTGCCTGATCGTTATGAGTTACGGTTCAAGACGCAAGATATGCGTAAAGCTATCGTTTTGAATTCGAAACTGATAAAGCCGTTCCCGATCATTGGGCCTATCACGGTCAATCTGAAATATCTTGGTCCAGTCCGTCGATTTTTCGAATGGCTTGATTTAAAAACGTTAATATCCAAAAATCCAGCAGCTAAAGTGCATTCAACTTCCGAAGAAAAGGAAGATGAAAAACGCAAGCGGTTGCCGCTAAGAGCAGATCAAATTAATCGACTTTTTGGTTTGGTTTCAAAAGAGTCAAAATCAACAGCGGTGTATTGGTTGCCGCCTCTTATGTTGTTTACCGGAGCTCGCCCTAACGAATTAGCTCAACTTCGAACCGATGATTTGAGGGATTACAATAATAGGCTCCATCTCAGCGTATTGTGCTTAGACGAAGAGGGAGATGAGGATGCTGACGAAGGCGTCAAACTGCGGAAAAAGGTGGCCGAGGATCGCAGCGTAAAATCGCCAGCGGGGCGACGTCTAATCCCCGTCCATGATGAGCTGCTCAAGATGGGCTTTCCTAAGTTCATTCTTGCTCGACGGAAACGGGCCGGAGCCCATTGCCAAGTGTTCTCGGATCTGAAGCCCGACCGGTTCGGGCATTGGAGCGCAGCAATCTCAAAACGTATAAACCGGCGCCTGCGATCGTTAGGCATCACAAACGAGCGTCTAACTGCCTATAGTCTGCGACATAATTTTCGAGACGCATGTGTCTCGGCCCAAATATCAGAAGAAGCGCGCAAGAAATTTATGGGACATCAATTGGAGGGCATGGACGGGGTGTACGGTAACCCGAATCCTTTGCCTCATGAAAGTGCGATGATTGATCTCGTAAAGTTTCCAGAAGTTGATCTTGGAGATTATCTAAGGAAGCAGAGCGCCACAAAATGAGCGCAGATTAGGCCTCGCCTTAAGCGTTTCGAACTTCAAGCTGCAGAGATAATTGAACTCTCGACCACATCCCCAAAAGCCCGAAAATACTGCCATCTTGGCGACCTCAACGGGCGGCGTGGGTATCATCAATGTGTCCAACTTGGCCGCTCGCCCGAAAGTCGTAAACCGCGCCGGCAGGAATAAAGCAATCAATCCTTAAGATGGCAGGTGAAGTAGCGACCAGCACGGAGGGAGCGGGCAGTGTACGAGTGGCCGGCACAGTAAACTTGGGTGTTCCGAGAGGGCTGCGCTGCGCGGGCTATCGGCGGTATCAATGCGTTGACCATAGACGCGGAGGCCCCGATGCGAACGGCCAACAGGATCAAGGACCTTCTGCGGGCGGTGGCGACGCTACTTGTGCTGCTGCTCCCGGCGTCCGGCGCCACTCCCAATCCCGTCGAGACTAGCGGCTACACCGAGACCACAAGCGGAAGGGCGCTTCTGAAAAGCGCAATTGAGTCAGCGAACTCGATCCTGGTCTCGTCCAGCGCCTACCGCTTGATAGCGTCTTGGGAGGCCGTCCCATCGGAGCTGGATCAGTCTAAAGCTATTCGCGTGTACCTCGTTGAGCCGACCAGCCCCAACTTCATGGTCCAGGTGCCATATAGCTCCTGCAACTGTATCCTTCTTCAGAAGGATGCCTATCGAGAGTATCTTGCTCGCTACTCCACGAAGCTGCAGCAGATGATGAAAATCGACGAACGTCACCTGCTGGCGTTCATCCTTCTCCACGAGGTTGGCCACGTCGAACGATCTGACCCTGGCCAGTACGATGGCGATCCATCTGACTACAATTACGATGACACGGAACAGAAGCGGATAGAACGAGCGGCTGACGAGTTCGCCGCCACCGCGTTAGTCGCCGCCGCGCAAGCCAAGAACCAGGTTCTAGGCTTCATCAACTCCATGAATGTCCAGCTTGCGATAACGAACGCGTCCTGGAACCTGATGGCGCTTCGCCTCCTCGAAGGCTTCGGGGGCACGCAACTCTGCGCGAAGGTGCTCTTCGCCGACCGGAAGGCTAGTCACCCCAACTTTGAGCTCCGGATTCTGACTGTGAACGACATCATTGCCGGCCAGCGTGAAACACGCGAGCTACTGAAGGCGTTTGAAGCCTGCCGCAAGGTCCAGCCATAGGATCGAGTCTCACGCCGGGGCGTAGGCACTCGGCGCGGACGGCGTCATTGTTCCAGGCCAACCGGCGGCAATTAAGCGAGGTTGCGTTGCAGGAAAGCAACAACCCCAGATTGCCATAAGAGTACGGATCGTTTTCTGATTGTGCTTTCGGAATGCTATACGTAGCTTGATCTCGCGTCCTCCCGCCAGCACGGGAGACTTGATATTTACAACGCCAATTATCGACTAAGCAGAACGGACCTCGGGGGGAGTCGTTATGCGAGCAATTTTGATACTGACAGCTATTTTTTTAGCGATCTCTGCCCCGGCGGCCGGACAAACTGATCAGATGATCCTTTGTCCTACTCAGAAGATCGAGGGTTGTCAGGTAATCGTCAATCCTGAAGGCAGGCCGGCTAAGCCCGTCAAGTGTCTTCGGAGCCATTGCCGCACCGATGAGCCAAAGATCGTGGATGGAAAGAAGGTGTGCTCCTTCTCCTGTCCCCAGTACTACATCGAATAGCTTGGCCTTATCAGGACAATTTGGAGCCATTGATGCGAAATAACGCCTTGGCCGCGCTGTGCATGCCCCTGTTTGCCGCGCTTGCCGGCTGCGGGACCTCCGTTCCGTCAATCGAAGAACCATGGGAAGGAACGGAGACCTACTCAAGGTTCAGCGCAGGCGGTCTGCTCGAATACAGGGTCAAACGCAAGGTCTACTGCGGGATCGTCGACGCTGTCCTTGCGGGCCGCGCGTCTGGCCTTCTCCCGCACGGATGGGCAGCCCAAGTCAGCCTTAGCTTGCAGGCTGACGAAGCAAGCGCGGTGAGTCCGGGAGCGTCTTTCATCAATCCCATTAACCCTCTTCGGACTTCGCAGTCCTTCACGTTTGGACTTGGAGGCAGCCTTTCATCGCAGGGCACACGAGAGAGCAAGTTTGGTAGCTACTGGGAGCTCGACAGGCTCCAGAGCAAATCCGAAAATCCCTGTGGGAGCGAAGAGCGGCAGGAGCAGGGAAGCTCTCTGCTTCTGGTGAATGAACTCGGCATAACCGAGTGGTTCGTCGATTCATTGCGCAGCCGCAATTTCCTTCCCTCGTCCGAGGGGACGAAGGGAGACCCATTTTATAAGCAGGACTTCCTCTCGTATCGGGTCAAGTTTGTTGTGATCTCCAGCGGCAGCGCGACGCCGACTTGGAAGATGGTCCACTTGACGAGCGGCAACGGCGGACTCCCGCTGGTAACCGCAAACCGGACACGGACGCACGAGCTCCTGTTGACGTTTGGCCCGACGTTCAAGGCGGGATCGCTGAATTTGGCCGTGAACTCCCACGCTGCGCAGGAACTCGGTATCGCCGTGTCGAACGGCGCTCGAAGCCTGGACCGGGCGTTCATCATTCCCTAAGGCGCCCGCGAGAAGCGATGTTGCTTCCTCATCAGCCCCTCGGCTGAGATGGGCCCGACGGGCGTTACGAAGATCGGAACGGCGATCGGCGGCGGTTCCAAGGATTGGCCATGCGAAGTACCATGTGTACCACCCCTGTGTACCGCCGGGGAGGTTGCCAGACTCTTGCGGGGCAATGCTTTTCCGCAATTTGAGGTGTTTGGGGCTGGTGCTGCGAGAGCGGATTGAATTCAAAATAGCTATGATAAATCAGCTATTTATGAGTGTCATTGCGGTAGTGTGGTGGGTAAATTTTGCGGTGGAAAATAAGCAGATTCCCGGAATAGTTGCCGAGCCTCGCAAGAATGGAGGTCGGCCAGGGCGACACGGTGTTTCTCAGCGACGTGCAGCTGCGATTACATCGATGAGCTGAGCCAAATAGAAGTGCGACAATCACAGAATCGTCGATCAGCTTCTCGGTCTGGCTGCCTGTTGCCGGATCGGCTACGGATTGTCCTTTCTCAGGAGGTTCTTGAAGTGACCACGAACGAGCAGAAGATCACCATTGAGACCGATCCGCGCGATCTCGCCCGCGCCGAGTTCTTCAAGATCACGGACCCAAAGCAAATCACCGCGGAAACGTCCATGGCAATCGCTCGCGTGCTGGGTAACAGCTACGTCCGCGATCATCTGATGGGCTTCTCGCCGTCGGTGAAGCTGGGTGCAGCCAAGGGCACGGTGGAGCACCTTGAGGGCATCATCGCGCTTGGCAACAAATTCGACGGCACGATCCCGGAGCTCAGCATTCGACAGCGAGCGACCGTGACCGAGGCGCTAGAGTTCGTGCTTGAAAGCCATCTCTATGACGAGGCATTCGGTCTGGAGAACCCCGAGAACCCGGCCGGCATCCAATACATCGCCAAGACTATGCTCTGGGCCGAGAGGGCGCGTGATCTGTTCCCTGCGACCAGCACCACCGATGCCGCATCGTAGGTATCAAGGGCGAGCCGTAAGCGCTTTCGAGGATAACCCCAGAGGCTACGACAAGCCGATACTGCGTCCGCTCTTGAAGGCACAGTATCAGCCTCGATGGGCGTTGCGCTGTCGCCTGAAGGAAGATCAGGCCTTCAGGCGTTTCCGGTGGCGATAGGTAGAGGTTCACGACGAAATGGCTATGGCGACGGTCCTTTGCGAACTTGCAGAGAGCTGGCGTCGTAAGGTGAGCCGTTTCGGCCTTACTCCTGGGGATACCAAAGCCGTCGGGGCGGTAATCAAGATCGCCGAGGCCCTTCGGGTAAGGGCGTCCGAAAGCGGCCTTGCCGAAGTCGACTACCGAACGTTCTCCCGATCGACGACCGATGACAGCAAGGCGCTGGATAGGCTCAAGGTTTCGGCGATCTCCATTCTGCGGGCCGCATATACGATGGGCGTCGCTGCGCTTGGCGCCCTCGCGCCGTCCGACCTCGCCGCGACAGGTTTCGTTTGGCGCTTCGGATTTGCTGCTTTTGCCTCGGCGTGCGGAGTACTGGCCTGTCTTCTGCTCCCGGCTTCATCGAACCTAGGGCACAGAGAGTGAACCGGAGGTGGCACGGCGCCGAATCTATGTCTGCTTGGTGTCGTTTGCCGCTGGCACCCTCACATCACGGCCGGCTTGGATTTGGGCTCGCCATGAGCCGATATGACCTAACCGACTTCAAATGGCGCGTAATCGAACCGCTTTTAGCCAACAAGTCGCAAGGTGTGCCCCCGCGAGGATGACGACCAAGATCTACGTCGTCGTCGATGCGCAATGCCTCCCGATTCGCCTCGGCCTTACAGCCTGGCAGGCGCACACTCTGCTGAGCCACCTTGGTCCAGGCACCATCCTGCTTGCAGACAAGGCCCGCGATGCCGATCGCAGCCGAAAGTTGATCCAAGATCAGGGTGCCGCCCAACCACCACCGAGGAGAAACCGGCGCTGAAAGCCTTGCTTCACCAAGCCGCTCTGCCGTGAGCACAATTCCGCTGCTTCGCTACTCGCTACAACAAGCTCGCCGCCAACTTCCTCGTCATGCTCCAACTCGCTTCAATGCCGCTTTGGCTCTGTGCTCACGAGTCTATGGCCTGCGTACGGCGCGGTTCTCTGAGCTCAAACCAAACTCACGGCGAGGTTCTTGCCGACAGCCGATGCGGCCTTCACCAGTGTGTCGAGCTGAATGCGGTCATTCTCGGGATCGAGCAGGCGGCCGAGCTGTGTGGCGCTTGTCTTCATCCGCCGTGCCATCTCCGATTTCGAAATGTTCTGCGCTGCCATCTCATGCTCGATCTGGAGCGCCAGCGTGCGCTTGATCGCGGTCGTGACGACCTCGTCATGAATGCCTTCATCGCGCAGGAAGCTCTCGAAGCTCTCGCCGATATGCGGGTTAGTCGTCTTCATGGCTTCGTACCTCCTTCATACGGGCTTTCGCCAAGCTCAATTCCTTCTCCGGCGTGGCCTGCGTCTTTTTGACGAAGCCGTGCAGGAGTACCATTTTGCTGCCGATTAGCACGAAGAACACCCGTGCGATCCGCCCCGATGAAATGTTCGAGCGGATCTCGTAGAGACCCTTCGTTCCCGAGATCGATCGGCATTTCGGCATGCCGATCGGCCAGCAGAATTCCAGGGTGGCGATGTCCTCGCCGATCGTCTTCCGGTCGGCCGGTGATAATTCCAACAACCATTCGCGCACCGGCCGCTTGCCCGTCGTCGAGACGTAGAAGGCGGCCTGCAGTATCTTGGTTGGTGCGATCATCTCTTATCCTTATCTTGTGAGGTACACCTTATAAGGTCGCAGATCAAGCTATTTTGCTGGACGTTGCCGCGAGGG